>CAZPAA010000008.1:0-8090 GCA_964584425.1 uncultured Gammaproteobacteria bacterium
GTGTGTGTAAATAAACACGATTAATAAGCTTAATAATAAATAAATCATTCCCAGGCCCTGGTCTTTTAAACCGGGGAGTATACCACATCTTGGCTTGTATTCTATATATAACATGTTATAATATGTTGTATATTTTGGAGGCCCTCATGAATGTTACTATTTACCTTGAAGATCCTCTTGCGCAAGAACTCACCCATTGGGCTAAATCTTCTGGCCAAAATCGCAATGCGATTATTCGTGAAGCGATTCAAGAATGGCTACAACAGCGCAAGCGGCAAGAATGGCCTCTTGCCGTATTAAAATTTAACGGTGTCGCAGACTTCCCTGCGTTTGAAACTTATCGCGATGAATTACAAACCCACACGGAGGATCCTTTCGCATGAAGTATTTACTGGACACATGTACCATCAGTGATTTTGTAAAAGGTGATAAAGAAACACTGCTGCGCATAAAAAACTGCTCGCCTGTTGAACTTTGTATTTGTGTCATTTCATTGATGGAAATACAGTATGGGCTTGCACATAATCCTGAACGTGCAAAAAAAATCAAACCGATGATCGATGCTTTTTTGTCCGCAATACCGATTTTGGATTTTAAGCAAGGTGATGCACAGCATGCAGCATTATTGCGCGCACATTTACATCAAGAAGGTAAACAAATTGGCAGTTATGATTTACTAATTGCCGCTTGTGCGCTGCATCATGATTTAATTTTGGTCACTTCGAATAGTAGAGAATTTACCCGCGCACCAGGGTTGAAATGCGAGAATTGGCGGGCGGCTTGAATTGCTATTGCTCTCATTCGCTCACGACTTAGGCCATAAAATGATATAAGGCACCATTCCACTAATGAGTGAGTCGCGCGCATCTAAAGATATAAACGGTGTTGTATGATCACCGACTAGCACCACTAATGTGGGGGGGAGTTTCGAATCAATTAATACATCCACCAATTGATTAAATAATTGATCATGCAGCGCAACAGAAGTACAAATATCTTGATCAAGACGTAATGCTTGAGCTTGATTACAGTCGAAATGGCTTACGGTTGATGCGGGCGGTAGAGGTAAATGCGTATTTAAGGTCAGCCAATAAATAAATTCTTTTTCAAGAGATTCATCTAATAATCTTTGATGAATTATCTTTAAAATATCAGTGTCGCAAACTCCACTAAAAATCCCCTTACCACATCTTGAATCTTCAACTAACAGATCATCAAGCTCATTGATAAAGAATATTTCATCAAATCCAAGATTGGGATACCATTCAAGACGATTAAAAAATGTACCTGAGTACCCATGAAAAGCCAGTGTATTAAAACCCTGTTCCTGCAATTGTGCTACCAAGCATCTTTGTGCTGACATTTCTTTGAGGGAGGGGTGCACCGTATCAATCTCTAATTGACACAATTCGCGTATTTCTGCAGGAACTGTAGATCCTTTAAAAGGGATGAGTCCAGTATATTGTTCATATCGATTTAATAATTCGGGATTATCAAAAGCGCGAAATTGCAATGCGTTTGCAGCTTCTTCATGAAAATATCCAATCGACTCAATTACAATATAAACAATGCGATTTGGCAGTGCTTGATTGGGTAAATTTTCAAAGATCATGCTGGATGCAGATTCAGCAATGGGATGTGCGGTCATCTCGCCGCGTGTATCGAAGATGTATTTTAAATTAAGCAATACTTTATGTATAGTAGAGCCTGATACATTGTATGTAATCAGTGGTTTTTTATCTTCAAAACCTATTCTTTTTTCAAAAATTAGATCAAATATCACAATTATAAACATCAAGATCAAACAGATCCATGCGCTGCGTTTGGTTGCAAGCGTTTTTATTTTTTTCAATATAAAATATAAAACAACTAAAATAATCGGGATGAAAATATAAACATAAGAAATATTCATCTGAAATATATATTGTAAAGAGCGAAGAATACTCGAATCAGTGAAATGAAATCCTGGCAGAATAGAAAAAAGTGCATCCAAGGTAAAGATCAGTACAAACAACAAATAGCCAAGAGGAAATTTAAAAAAATAAAAAAGAAACCCTACAAATAAATAATCAAAATTAATATCGGTTCTAGTGACAAAAATAAACTGCGATAAGATAATAAAAAATAAGTTTGGCACCAAGACAAAAAACGCGGTATAAAGTACCGTACTTTTGAGACTGTTCTCACTGCTCATTAATTTTCACCTTGTAATTATGCGTTACGCATGTGGGGGAATAATAATACGTCTCTTATTGACGATGAGTCCGTGAGGAACATGACCAGACGATCAACCCCTACGCCAACCCCTGCGGTGGGTGGCATACCGTATTCTAGTGCTGTTATAAAATCTTGATCAAAAGCCATCGCTTCTTCATCACCTAAATCTTTTAGTGCAGCTTGTGCGCGGAAGATTTCTGCTTGTTTTGCAGCGTCATTTAACTCGGAGAATCCGTTGGCCAATTCTCGGCCTGCGATAAATAATTCAAAACGATCGGTAATAAATGGATTTTGATCGTTGGGTCTTGCCAGTGGTGATACTTCTGCGGGATATTCAATAATAAATGTCGGTTCGAATAAATATGGCTCAACGGTTTTTTCAAAAATTTCGATTTGTACTTTGCCTAAGCCATAATGTTTTTCAACAGGAACGGATAGGCGTTTAGCTAATGCAGTTGCGGATTCAAGTGTTGATAATTCTTCAATACTGACACCGGGATTATGCAAAATGATGGCATCAACCACACTGATGCGCTTAAATGGCACGCTTAAATCATAGGTCTTTTCTTGATATACAACGTTCAATGTACCTAAAGTATTTTGCGCACAATAGCGAATGAATTCTTCGGTTAAATTCATGGCTTCAATGTAAGTCGCGTAGGCTTGATACCATTCAATCATAGTGAATTCTGGATTATGCCGGGTTGAAACCCCTTCATTTCTAAAGTTACGATTAATCTCAAAGACTTTTTCAAAACCACCGACCACTAAACGTTTTAAATAAAGTTCTGGCGCAATACGTAAAAATAACTTCATATCCAGCGCATTATGATGTGTCACAAATGGTTTTGCAGCGGCGCCGCCGGGGATTGCTTGCATCATTGGGGTTTCAACTTCGATGAATCCCTCGGCATTCATAAAATCACGACTATTTTTTAAAATATTAGAACGCATTTGAAAAATTTTACGCGCAGGTGGATTGCAAATTAAATCTAAATAACGGTGACGTGCACGGGCTTCGTGATCAACTAAGCCATGAAATTTATCAGGCATGGGATGCAGTGATTTGGTTAATAAGCGAATGGAATTGGCTTTTACAGATAATTCATTGGTTTTCGTTCTAAATAAAGTACCACTCACACCTATAATATCGCCTAAATCCCACGTTTTAAAATGATCATAAACACCTTCTGGCAGCGCTTCTTGCTTGATGTAAACCTGCATTTGGCCTGACATATCTTGAATATGCACAAAACTTGCTTTACCCATCAAGCGCTTGGTCATAATACGGCCGGCTAGAACCACTGGGATTTCATGTTGCTCAAAATAGGCTGCATCATTATTTTCATATGCTTCATGCAGCGCTTGGGCTAAATGTTCACGTTTGAAATCATTCGGGTAAGCTTGCCCCTCTTCACGCAACTGCGTAAGTTTAGCCTGGCGATCTAAATCGAGATCATGTTCCATTTTTGTTCCTTGTTTTTTTAAAATATTTAAAAATATACAAAATAGGCCCAGAGAGGGCGTAGCCTAAAAAGACTAGAAATAATACTTTGGGCGGATCAATGGCGATACTGACTAATACCAACAACACGCCAAATAAAAATACAAATGGCACGCGACCGTGGAAATCAATTTTTTTAAAGCTTTCATAATGAAAACCGCTGACCATCAATCCACCAATTGCGACCGTTAACACTGCAGCTAAAAAATCGATTTGGTAACCTTGAATACCGATATCGTCTCCTAACCATACAATTCCAGCCACTACCCCTGCTGCTGCAGGAATCGGTAGACCTAGAAAATAAGGCGTAGCACTCGATAAAGTATTAAATCGCGCTAAACGCATGGCGCCGGTCGCAGCGTAAAAAAATGCAGCCAGCCAGCCTAGTTTGCCTAAATCGCTGAGGCCCCAGTTGTAAATCACCAATGCGGGCGCAATGCCAAAGGCGACTAAATCCGACAAGCTATCATACTGTGCACCAAATGCGCTCTGGGTTTTAGTCAGGCGTGCTACACGACCATCTAGGGTATCGGCAATCATTGCAATAAAGATTGCCATTGCTGCGATATCAAATAGACCTTCCATCGCGGCAACAATGGCATAGAAACCTGCGAATAAGGCGCAGGTGGTAATCGCGTTGGGGAGTAAATAGATACCTCGGCGGTGATGTTTGGTGGATGTGGTGTCTTCTGTGGTCACTTTTTGGTTCCTTGTTTGGAGGGGAAAGTTTAACACAAGGAGATTGCCATTTGGGGTGTTGTTTTGTGATTAAATAGACAGTTAACTGTGCTAGGGCTATAATGGGCGCCATGAATGAAAAACACGATAAACATAATACCATCATTGAAGGGGTGACTACGGAAGGTGATGAGTTTCGGCCGAGTGATTGGGCGGAGCGGATTAGTGGGAAGCTCGCGACTTTTAAAGACAAGCGCATGGTTTATTCACCGATGTTGACGCCGAGTGTGAAAAATGGGCACAAATGCGTGATTATCAATGATGCACTCAAAGCGAGTGATCCGGAACTCTATAATCAATTGATGGAATTTGCGAAGACGAATCATTTGGTGATTTGTGATGAGATTGAAGACTGATAAAAATTATTTTAATCAATAAATGACACTGCGATGACGAATAATATGCTCATAGCTATAAAAAATGAAAGGATATTGAAAGCAATTATTCGAAGCTCGCTAACTTTTATCTGTTTTAACACTCGATCACCTGGTTTATTCTGAGCTTGCAATTCAATGCGAAGATCCTTAATTTCTGCTGGCCAAGACATAATTTTCCCTGCTATAAAGCCCATTGTCTAAAAATATAATCATTATAGTTTATAAATACAAGTGCTTTTTGTTCACGGGTGTAATCCCCCTTTGAAAAAGGGGGTGCCCGCAGGGCGGGGGATTTTGAGATGTTTGTTTATACACAAATATTTTAAATCCCCCCTACCCCCCTTTTTCAAAGGGGGATCCGAGCCTCTATTTCTTAAACACCAAAGATCCATCTTTAACATCCACTTTAATCGTATCCCCCGGCATAAACTTCCCGGCTAAAATATCTTGGGCTAAAGGATTTTCTAGATCGGTACCAATCACGCGTTTCAATGGTCTTGCACCATACACCGGATCAAAACCTTGCTCCGCAATTTTATCCAAGGCTGCATCACTGATTTTAAGCTGTAAATCTCGCTCTTTTAAACGATCTTGTAATATTTGAATTTGTATCGATGCGATTTTGTGGATCTGTGCTTTATCTAAACCATGAAATACCACAAATTCATCAATGCGATTTAAAAATTCGGGTTTAAATTCACGCTCAACGACGCTCATCACCGCTTCTTTTATACCCTTAATATCATCGCCTAATTTTAAAGTTTGCAATAAATCAGAACCTAAATTAGACGTCATAATGATCACGGTATTTCGAAAATCAACCGTGCGGCCTTGGCCATCGGTTAAGCGGCCATCATCTAATACTTGCAATAAAATATTAAAGATATCAGGATGCGCTTTTTCAATTTCATCAAATAAAATGACCGCGTAGGGTTTTCGACGAATAATTTCGGTTAAATAGCCACCTTCTTCATAACCGACGTACCCCGGAGGCGCGCCAATTAAGCGTGCGACCGTGTGTTTTTCCATGTATTCTGACATATCGATGCGAACTAATGCCTCTTCGGTATCAAATAAAAATTCCGCGAGGGCGCGTGAAAGTTCGGTTTTACCGACACCCGTCGGGCCTAAGAACATAAACGAACCTATTGGACGTTTAGGGTCGGATAATCCGGCGCGACTTCTGCGGATGGCGTTGGATACGGCGCTCACTGCTTGATCTTGTCCGACTACGCGTTTATGCAGCGCCTCTTCCATATGTAATAATTTTTCTTTTTCGCCTTCTAGCATTTTTGCAACAGGGATGCCGGTCCAGCGTGATACGACTTCTGCAATTTCTTCATCAGTGACTTTATTGCGTAATAATTTAAATGCCTGTGCTTTATGGCTAGAAACCGCTTCCAGTTGTTTTTGTAATTCAGGAATTTTGCCATATTGTAATTCTGACATTTTTGCTAAATCACCTTCACGTTGTGCCGCGTCCATTGCAATTTGTGCCGCTTCTAGCGATTGTTTTATTTTTGCTGCGCCTTGCAATGATGCTTTTTCTGCCATTAATACTTCATCCAAATCAGCGTATTCTTTTTCTAATTTTTTAATTTCAGATTCTAGATCTTTTAGGCGTTGTTTGGAGGCTTCGTCTTTTTCTTTTTTTAAGGCTTCGCGTTCCATTTTAAGTTGAATGAGGCGTCTGTCGAGTTTGTCCATCTCGATGGGTTTTGAATCAATTTCCATACGGATTAAACTGGCGGATTCATCGATTAAATCAATCGCTTTATCGGGGAGATTTCTGTCCGTGATATAACGATGTGATAAATTTGCGGCAGCGATAATGGCCGGATCAGTAATTTCAACGCCGTGATGCACTTCATAACGTTGTTTTAACCCGCGTAATATTGCAATGGTATCTTCGACGGTCGGCTCATCGACTAATACTTTTTGGAATCTACGCTCGAGCGCTGCATCTTTTTCAATATACTGACGATATTCATTCAAAGTGGTTGCACCCACACAATGCAGTTCACCACGCGCAAGTGCGGGTTTTAACATATTGCCTGCATCCATTGCGCCTTCGGCTTTACCGGCGCCGACCATGGTATGTAATTCATCGATAAATAAAATAATTTGTCCGCCTTGTTTGCTCAGATCTTTTAATACGGCTTTTAAGCGCTCTTCAAATTCCCCGCGATATTTTGCGCCCGCAATCAGCGCGCCCATGTCAAGTGCCAATACTTTTTTGTTTTTTAAGCCTTCTGGCACTTCACCATTTACAATGCGCTGCGCTAAACCCTCGACAACTGCAGTTTTACCAACGCCTGGCTCACCAATTAATACTGGATTATTTTTAGTTCTTCTTTGTAATACCTGAATGGTGCGACGGATCACTTCATCGCGTCCGATCACCGGATCTAATTTACCTTCACGCGCACGCTCGGTTAAATCAATCGTGTATTTGCCAAGTGCCCCGCGAAGTTCTTCTGCGCCTTGTTCTGTCACTTTTTCGCCTCCTCTGATGGCATCAATTGCTTTGTTGATATTATCGGCTTTTGCGCCGGCTTTACGTAATAATTCCCCTAATTGCCCTTTGTCTTCTGCTGCTGCCAAAATAAATAATTCACTGGCAATGAATTGGTCGTCGCGTTTTTTTGCCAGCATTTCGGTTTGGTTAAAAATACGGTTGAGTTCTGGCGTAATTTGCATCTCCCCTTCGGGGTGCTTAAATTTTGCGGCTTGATCAAGTGCTTGTTTTAAGCCCGCTTCAAGCGCCTCTACCTGCACCCCAGCTTGTTGCAGTAATTGCCTTGCCAGATTGTCGTCTTGCTCGAGCAGAGCAAGCATCACATGAATGGCATCTAGCGCCGTATGGCCACTTTCCAGAGCTTCGGACTGGGCACGGGCAATGGCATCTTGAAAATTTCGTGTCAATTGCTCAAAACGCATGGGTTTGTCCTTTTTTGTGAGTCTTTTCAAGAATGGAGGCAAAACACATGATTTTCAAGGGACGCTCCTTATCAATAGACAATAAAGCCAGGACGGTATTGATATATTCCCCAATATCAATATGAAGAAATATTGGATTAGTGATAAAGATAATGCAAATTTTGGCTGGCTTAATGGACATCAAATTGCAGTAGATTACATGGTAACTTATCCGTCCCATCTTGGTGGTGATTATGCAGTGACCACAAAGCTTAAAGAATACGCGATAAATAAATATACAGATTTTTCTGAACTGGTTGTCACACTTCATTATA
>CAZPAA010000008.1:8100-17444 GCA_964584425.1 uncultured Gammaproteobacteria bacterium
AGATAATCGTGCACTAACATATTGCGAAGACCAATAATTTTCTTCCATTGATTCAAGGCATCAAGCGTGAGATATCCTTGATCATGCAATATTAAAAAAGATCGATAAGCATCACTCGGCACGTTTTGTTCTAAACTTTTAACCCATTGTTTTGCAAATCCAATTGCGGATCCAATTAGCAATTGTAATAAGCGTTCAACCGCAAGATATTCTATTTTGGACAATGATCTTATCTTCTGTGTCTTCATCAACGAATTTAATTCAGTGATACATTCTTGTACGCGCTCGCGCACACCGGCAATATAATTAAGTTCCATATGTTTTCCTATGATACAAAATGCCAATTCATATTGACTGGTAATGTGTGAGCCATAAGACTTCAATGTCAGGGTTTTTGCGCGCAAGTTCAATGAGTTTTTCTATGATCATCTAGTGATTTTATCACAAAACAAGTACTTATCAGTATATTCCATCCGTCATTGCGAGGAGCGTAGCGACGCGGCAATCCAGGTTTTGATGTAAAATCAAACACTTAAACCTGGATTGCTTCGCCTTCGGCTCGCAATGACGGAGGGGTTATTGAGAAGTTACTATATTCACTTAGATGCAAAATGCTATACAGACGCGCTGCCCTAGTGTTAGAATAGTTGGAAAATTACCTAAATTTTGATAGGGGTAATGATGATGTTCCAATGGTATAGTGATTTATTAAGCCTGTTTACCGGGCGATCCATGACGGCCGTTCGATCTGAGTTGTATGACAACTTAATTCGTAACGATCGTTTTATCCAAATGGAAGATATCACCGCATTGCCAGCAGATGAACGGTTGGATTTTGTAATAACTTTATTTCGAGCGGCAGTCAGGCAAAAAAAATGGTGTATTGCCTATTCTTTATTGGTCATTGACCCCGCAGTCACGCTTTTATTTGGACAAATTATCCCGACACAAACCATCTCGCGCCCACCTCACCTTATTTACAAAAAATCCTATGCGCCATTGAATGAACTTGTCATCAGTGATCCATGGCATATGGATTTATTATCCATATTGAGTGTTGCTGATTTGTTAAATCTTTTAAGGGAAGTGATTCATACTGCAATTACTGAATCGTGGAATGCCTTACCCTATCAGTATATTTTAGGTGCACTATTTTTTTATATTGAACAAATTGTGATCGCAAAAGAAAGACTCGAGTTAAATTTGCCATTACAAGTTGATATCCCAATTGATCACATCCAAAGCTGCTCTACTATTTTAGCGTATTGCTATACCCTGTTAGATAGGATTGGGGAAGCAGCCGTTTTATTTCAAAATAGCTTTTTATGCAGTCTTAAAATGGCAAAAGCAGGTATGCAAGCAGATGATTTAGATTATACCTGTCAAAATGAACTCTTATTTTTTCAAGGTCTAAAATATTTCTTGCATGAGCAATCACCCACAGATCCCCAATTTATCCCTACGCCTTTTGCAAGAAATGGCGGCGCCACAAACATACCATTCCCCACTTTACAATATCTTGCTGGCAAAAAAGTTGAGCAATATGGCCTATGTAACCAAGGCACAGTGGCCCCTGCTTTTCTCAAGTATCAAAACGATGGCTATGCCAAAAACCGCTTAAATATGAGTGGGTCTAGGGTTTCAAATATGCTTCGGCGTTTTTCCTTATCTTAGTTTAAGGATCCACAGCGAATGTGATGTTAATTACCATTAAGAGATAATTAAGGAACGTAACTGCCTCTTGCTTTTTTATTTCAAGATCCTATAAAATCCAAAAGTCGTCTTATTAACTTAATCTTGGAGTGTATTATGGGTAAACCGGACGCGCTGACTATAAGGCAACGTAATGTACGCCCCATAAGCCAAAGCCAATGGCAAGAATATTTTCGAACGCATAACCGGGCCAAAATTAAACTGGTTTTTGGTTCTTCTATGAATCCACCTTCACCTGCGCATAAGCAGATGATCCTCGAGGCGATAAAAGAGCTCCAGAAAAAATACCCTGGTGTCGCCATAGAAGTCACCCTCCTACCGGTTTTTAGCCATGTGTCCGCAGAGAAACAGGGTGAAAACATCATGCGTCCTTATGAGGACCGCTTGGAAATGACCCGATCACTTGCCTGTGAACTCACTAGAGACTTTGAAAAAGAAGGGATAAAAAATGTGACCTTTAACGTCTCAAACAAAGAAGAGGAACTCGCAAAAACGTCCTTAGATGAACGTAAGTACGCGCCTATACGCTTTAAGGATCATGACAGCAGCAAAAACCGTCAAACCCCGGCAGCCACTGCAGTAGAATACTTATCTGAATTTCTGCAAGAAAATCCAGAAGACATGTTATTTTACGTGGTCGGCGATGATAATGGGCAACAGATCCTAGATGGATTATGGGCCGACACAGAACGACTTTCCCAAACAATAGATGGTTTAATCATCGCCCCGCGCCCACCTAAAAAAGAACTCGGACAAACAAAAAGAGCAGCAACTGTTGAATCGACTACCCTATCAAGGATCCGTAACGCTAGCCCAGAGGTTCCATGCTTTAAGATCAGTAATCAAAAAAGAATACTCCCTGAATATGAGAATGATTTAGACGCTTTTGCTAAGAGAACTGACGAGCGCATTCGAGACCGTTTTCAACAAAATATGATATGGCAAATTGAACTACCTTCGGAAATGGATGGCATTTCATCTTCAGAAATACGTCGACAATTTGTGGAAACAAATCACGGTGAAACACAGGCAAAAAGACAAGCAGCAGAAGCCTGGTTAAAAAACCCAAAAAACTGTTTGCCAAGAGTATATGACTACATCAAAGCCCGCCCACATTTATATTCAGAAAAATCCCATGATAGAAAGCCATGCATCAATTTTGGCATACGCGGCGCCCCACCCACGCTACGTGATAAGACCTTAATTAAGTCTTTAGCTAAGCAGATCCATAACAAAGCGCTGAATATGGATATTAAAATAGTTGTCACGTACGATCCTAAGGAAGAAGAAGGCTTTTTCAACTTCAAGCGCAGTGTAGAACTGACCCGTGGCCTGGTGGATGAAATCAATAAAGAATTGCAAGCTGAAGGGCTCAATATTGAAATCAGTGTCTGTGATAAAGAAAAGGAAATACATACAAGAAAATTATCATCCCACGCCGAACTACAACATCGGAGCCGGCCACTGGGGACAGTAGAATATATGAAGGCCGAAGCAGAAGATGCAATCGCTAGGCGGCTTCCTGGACCGGTCTTCTGCCCTGGTTTTGGACTCCCAACGCTTAGAAAATTAATAAACAAGGATGTTGAGAAATCTTGGCGCGACCCAAGCTCTTTTCTGTTTTTGTCCCATCGGATATTTGTTATTGGCGCAGAAGAAGAACTCAAACAATTCATGTTATCTTTGGAAGCAGAATTAAAACCCGATAATATGGCGCATGAAAAAAATAGTCAGCAAATACAAATACTGCAACGCATCTGCGATAAACAAGAACTATTTACACCCATCGCGGTAGAATTGCCCGACGCTCAAAAATACCTTACGGTAGAGGCAATAAGAACGGCAGCTACTGAAATATTATTTGGACACAATCTAAACGCTATAAATATCCTTCCGCCCTGCGTCATAGGAAAATTGACCGAATGGTATCATCAAATAAGAGCGCAACAATCATCCAACACGAGCGCGCTTATTAATCATTTGATGCTGGCTAAAGGCACGGATAATACGAAAGATGATGAAGATAACAAGCGTAAACGTCGGAAGATGAATGGTCCTAGCGATGATGAAATGACTTACACAGGCATAGCCTATACCGGAACTTAATAAAACCCATCTGCGTAGGGGCGCAACATGTTGCGCCCCTACGCAATATGGAAATGGCTGAGCAACTTGAGGCAAACTTATATAAAAAACTGCTTGTTTTTATTAAAATGTTGCTTTTGCAAAGCATCGGTATTCACATCCTCAACCCGAACGTGCTCATTAGAGTTGAAAAAGTTAAATGCTTTTCCATTATTAATGTACATTTCTTGCTGCTCTTCTTTAAAGCGCTGGACTTGGGCAGCATAAAAATGATCCAACTCCTGTAGATGAACTTGATGCACAGCACCTTGAGCTTGGGATTTGATTTGTGCAATCAAATTACTATCTAATGGAAAAGCTCTATTGTGATTAGCATATGTTAATGTCCTTAGGCGTAAATAAGCCTGCAAGGGTGTCTCCTGATATTTGTGTATGGCATCTTTTATTAATTGTGTCAGATCTTGCGAAGGAGGCACGCTGGCTTGACCTTGAGCCACTTTTCTTGTCATTAAAATATTTTGCACTTCGGTCGATGTCTCATTCCACTCCGCCACTTTTACATCCTGCTCGCCTAATAATCTTTGGCAAATCACTTGGTAAGCCTCGTTGCTGACATCAGTCAATAACAGTTCCTTATCTTCCTCGGCCATTTTCGGGAACATCATATCCAATACCAATTCAACCAATTCATGTTTTAATGGTCTTGCATAAGGAATTTCACGATACGCCGTTTGGCGGCTCACGCTTTCTTCTGTCTCTGGTGTGATGGGTATTGCATTGCGTAACAATTGGCCATCAAACCATAGGAAATAAATGCGTTTCATTTCATTGAAATCATCGAGACTTTTGATATCATCTTTTAAATTGCGCAATGGTTTCTTGAAGTTATCGAGATACGCATCTACTTTTGCATCATCTGTTGCTACTTGTAAGCCTAAAATATTACGAATTTCACTGCGGCTTCTGTGTAAAGAAAATGAGAGGGCACCCTGATGTAAATCACCACCGAATACCATCTGATTTAATCCCAAATGGGTACGTGTGCCATTACCGATAGGGATCGCATTATAAGACGCCGTGATCATCCAAGAAATGATGGCTACATAACGATTGCGGACCCGTGCCAACTCCTCACTCGTCATACCTCCTTTGCCGTATTGAGTGCTGACTTTTTGAATGATTGCATTTAATAATTTTTCATTGAGCGGATAATGCTTAGGTGTTACCCCTAATGTAGGATCTAACGCTACTGGCTCTTTATTCACATCGATGACAACTAATTTCTTGTTGAGCAACCAAATAATGGCGGCATTTTCATCTGCAAATTGAGGCACTACCTCGCCTTCTGCTGGCTTAATACCGAGTTCCGCAGAGACTACTTTGCATTTTTCATCAATTGAAAGTGCACGGAGCCCCGCAAAACGTTGTGCAATCGCACTTTTCACCACGGTAATATTATATGTTGCGTCAACATCACCCGTTAATGACACCGTAAAAGCAATAGGCGCTGAGCGCATATAAACATAGGCGTACATGGCATCATGTTTTAGCATGAGTGCTGCTTTACTCGTCTCCTGCATCACTTTTCCATTGACCGAATAGAGCTCCTTGTCAGGGTGTAATGCAAAAGTGGCATAATTCAGGTCTTGCAATGAATAGGGATCTGTAAGTACCTCGGAGCGTCCATATTGACTCTTAAATACAATACGACCATCCTGACAAGTACTTGCTGCGGGCGCGCCACGTTGATTGACAAAAACACTGTTTGGAATTTCAGTTGCTTTTTTACCACCTACTTGCACCGTCACTGTGCCTTGTGTGGCAGCTGTCGGCGTATCAAAACAGAATGCCACATCTACATATCCTCCGTTATAGGAAATAGCATACTGATTAAAGGTAGAAATATTGCCTTCCTGGTGATAATGATTCAATGCGCGCATTTGTCTGGTCGCATAATTCGGCGTATTGTGATCTTCTGCTTGCAAAGGCTCTTTGCGCAGAATCACTTTTTTAATTTCGCCATCACCTAAAATCGACATCGCGCTGACAAACCGCTGGCTTCTGTCTTTTTCTACGCTATTATTGGGCAACCAAGGATGACCCACTGCAACAGTTAATTCTGGATTGCGTGCTTTAGCATAAGCAGCAATATCGTTTAAAAGTAATTCGATTTGTTGATTTCTGACGTAACGAATACCATCATCCAAATCATGACCCGTTAAAGAAGATTCGGGGAATACTAATAATTTCACCCCTTTTTTACAAGCCTCATCAATGTGTTGTTTAATTTGCTTGATATTATCTGCAAAATTTAATGCAGTGGGGTTAGTATTGGCGATCATCATAAAGTTTGCGTGTGCTACTTCAGAAGCGATGGGCTTAATCTTCGCTTTAGTATTCAGTAAAGTATTCAGGGCCTCGAATTCTCCTGCAGTCATTTCCTGTCTTTTATCTAAAGCATTGTTACGATGTTGTGTCACAGCATCGGCAAATGGCTTATGGGTCAGTAAAGCCAACACAATTTTATCTTCATTTTCGCTGACCCACTGCGGATAGGTTAAGCGTAAAAATGCGAGGTTGAGGTCGGCATAAACATATTCCATTGCACCTATCAGCGGGAAGCGTAAATTAGCGTGGGGTTCAATACTATTTTCTGAGACTTGGCTAATCGGCATCGCACGACGCTTAAATCTTGAGAATAAAAATCGAGTATGTACATCGCGCAGCATCTTTAATACGCCAAGTTCCGGTACGTTTGAAAATAGTGGATGTTTACGTAGCTCAATCAATAACTCATGAATATTAATAAACGATGCATTCTCTTTAGGGTTAGATGAGGGGCCGAACATATATTGCGCAAGAATAAATAGTTGATGATAACTTAAACCATACGCGCCTTCATCGGTTTGTTTTGTTTTACCATCATCATCTAGTTTTTGTAGCTCTGCAGATGGCTTAACTGCCCATAAATTTTTAATATTATTAACGGGTTTAATAGCACCTGTCATCACAGGATTTTCAGGGATCCCAAATTTTTGTACATGTGCGAGAATCGCTTGAATATGCGCCTTTTGCCGATGAGCGGTGAGTGAGAAATCTCCAGCGTCTCTATCACCACAAACCGTGGTATAGCTATTCACCGTTTCGTTAAAATTAGGATTTGAGGTGGGCTTTAAATGATTGACTACAGAGATGATCCAATTGAGCCAAGCTCTGGTTCTGGCTTGAACATTTTCAAGATCTACCGCATTTTTCTGTTTCCAATGAATAATAATATGCGGCTCGCCAAGTCCGAATTTTGTAGCACAATCTTTAAATGCCTGCATATTTTTTTGATAATCTTGATCTTTAGAATTTAACAGACTTTCATAGGCGGCTAATAATGTGCGTTGGTCATTTTCAGGTAAGGCTTCATATGTTTTAGGGAACATGTAGCTTAACAAAATGCCCATATACATAGAATCAATTTGCACCACTTCAAATCCTGCGCCCAGTTCTTCGGCTATAGTTCTTGCGGCATGTTCAGTTTCGAGTGAATTATTTTCTGTTTTAATATAAGCTGCTTTAATCAAATTCTTTTTCAATAATGCAGCTGCTTCATCTAAATTTTGTGCATGATTTAATTGCTGATAAAACTCACCATAACTCGGTTCAGTAATATTCAAATCAGCGCACACTTTGGCAATTGCAGCAGGGAGTGAGCCCAGTTCTTTATGATATCTTCGAAGTTTAATATCTAAGGCTAAAGCTAAAGTCGTTATGGTAAAAGCAGAGTCAAAACCACCACTTAACGATACAAAGTAGCCTTTATATTTTTTTGAATATTTTTTGAGCGCCTGATAGGCATATTCCACATCGGCAAAAATCAACGGCTGTACATTTTCTAATTCATGGCGATAAGGAAGCTGGCTGCCGGTTTCATCTCTAATATCCCACTCATCATGCTGTTTTGAGTTATTTTGTAAAAAGAAATCGCCTTCGTTTAGGGTTGCTTCAGGATGGTGAGTATCAAACGTAAATGCTTTGTCAGTATGTGCTTGTGAGCGAGTGACATATTGGTCTTTATCAAAATAAATATGATGTGAAGCACCATCAAAGAAATTCACCGCAGAGTGCGTGCCGTAATTGTTGACATAATGCAAGCTCACATCATGTATCCCTTGTTGCTGCAAATAATCTGTAATTTTCTTTAAGGCTTTGACCCGATTGGGCATTTTGTAATTGGCATTGGGGCTTGCGTTGATAATGATAAACCGTTTGGCTTCGCCTTTTTTTGCGAGTTTCACGATGGGGTTTTCTTCCATGTTGCCATTTTTTTCAACCCCGATAAACATTTCTTCGCACACAATCAGTGCGCTATTGTTATTCAATAATTTTTTATCATCAGGGGTATCATTATAAGCACCAAAATTAACCCCTTTTTGTTTGGCCATCGTTACCTGATGCACACCTGGAGAGGTAGGTTCAAAATAGCGTGTTTCATACTCCACACCCCCTCTAGCACTGCTGGTCGATTTGCTGGGATCATCGAAGTTGATTACGCCACCGATATTATTCGCGAGCTCCCTTTTACCACTAACCAATTTTATTTTGCCATTTTTAATGACGCCGTGGCAGATATGTCTTTTACCATCGATGGTATAGGGGAAACCGATATAAATACTGGCGTTAGGATATTGCTTGGATACTTTTTTGAGTTTTATTAATTGCTGATCGATTTGCGCATTATTAATGCGAAAAAATCCATCAGCAGCATCAGGGCCAGCCAGGCTAAGCTCAGGGAATACAATTTCTATTTCTTCTTCGGGATCGGATACGGTTTGCTTAATTCGCGTCTCTGTTAGTTTTTCGATGTCATTTAATTGACCAGCAGTTTCAATTTGGAATGGAATTAAGATGATTTTCATGGATCTATCCCTTTTAAGATTTGGAAGGTGTTATGTTAACTTACACATAGAATGATTGTCAATGCAAAAAACTAACTAAGAATTAGTTAATAATCGCGGGGATGAGGAGCCTTAATAGACACTAGCTTCCCCAACAGGCCGAGTCTTAAACCGCCGATGCTGCCAAAGATACTGCTCAGGATGCAAACGTATCATCCGCTCCAAGATCTGATTGATTTGTACCGCATCCACCACATAATCTCCCGACGGAAAATTCTCCAAAGCGGGCAGGGCAATAAACCGATACCCATCCCCCTCACGAAATTGAAACCCCGGAATCACCACCGCATCACTTAATTTCACCAAGCGCGAAAGCCCAGTCACCGTCGCTGTTTCAATCCCAAAAAACGGCGCAAACACACTATGCCTTGCCCCATAATCTTGATCGGGCGCATACCATATCGCCTCACCTTTTTTAAGCGCTGCCACCATCCCACGAATATCACTGCGATGAATAGCGCTTCTAAAATGCGCTTTGCGTTGCTGCAATACTAAATGATCAATCAATTGATTTTTGAGTGGCCGATAGGTCGCATGCAATGGGACCAATTTTGCCGCTAAATATCCTGCTAATTCTAAGGATGCAAAATGTCCGCCTAA
>CAZPAA010000009.1:0-17207 GCA_964584425.1 uncultured Gammaproteobacteria bacterium
GTGCCAGGTGGATGGTAGTTTTTTTGTTTCTCTGTGTTTAGCGTCTATTACTGGGATATTCGCGCTAGAGGGGAGTGTTGATAAAGACGATCAGTGTAGTGTTGAGAAACATATTGCGGGTCAACTGTGCTTGGCGGGTTATATTTTTTATCGGCTGTATCGGGCTGTTAGACCTGGTGATGATGGGGTGCAACAGATTGAATTTCATGAAGATACTCATGCGGTGTGTCGAGCGTATCTAACCCATCGCGAGGCCGAAAAAAAACAGAATAAAGAAGAAGATTCACAGAATTTCACTTATGATGATTATCTTGAAGAGGCAGAAATATTTGTAAAACTCCTTGAGAAAAAGGCCACTCAATCAGAAGGCTGGGCTCAAACAGGGCTCTTAGCCCGCCCATTATGCTTTTTGGCGAATGCTTATTTCACGATGTCAACTTTTCCTAATGTTGCGCAAGCCAATATTCTCGCAAGTGCAGGAACCTTGGCGCAGCAGGTTTGGGGAAAGAATAAAATTTAAGTTTATACCCATTTCACTTGAAGAAGCGAGCCTCGTCATTATTTATATTCTTTTATTGCAAATCTTTATTCGGTATTAATGACAATAAAAATTCTTCAATAGGAAGACAAAGAATATCGGATTTTTTCATTCTGTCAGAGTGATGAGATAAAAAAATACATTTGCATTCTGGGTAATCTTGTTTAAAGGCTTGTAAACCGCGCAAGTCTTGGGATCTAATATGTTTGGTATTTTTTACCTCTATCGCATAAAACCCAATTTCGCCATAAATAATAAAATCCACTTCAAGCCCGCCACGCGTATGCCAATAGAACAATTCACCAGTTTTGCTTGAATAATCAAGCCAAGCTCTTAAATGTTGTGCAATCAGTGTTTCAAGTGCATGTCCGTTAACCGCTGAGGTATCATCCAACGGCCCAAGTGGGCGTATGGATTGAAATACACCGACATCGAAAAAATAAAATTTAGGATGACTGATGAGTGCGCGCTTTGCTTTTTTATTAAAAATAGGAATTTTAAAACTGAGCAGTAAATCCTCTAAAATTTGAATATAGTTTTCAACGGTTTTATTGCTCACAAAACAATCTCGCGCAATATTCGAATAATTAATAATGGACGCTTGTGAGAAACTCATCGCTTCTAAAAAACGGCTGAATCCTGCAATATTGCGAACAATCCCTTCCATCAGCACTTCTTGTTGCATATAGAGTGCAATATAAGTTTTTAAATCGGGTATGGGGTCGCTTGATCCTAGAATCAGCGGCAACATACCTAAGCGCATATTTTTTTCAAAATTAAAATGTGATTTGATTTCAGAGGCCATAAAGGGGTGCAGATGTTTTAATTGCGCACGACCGGCGAGTAAATCTACGCCTGCTCTTTTTAATTTTCTTGCACTTGAACCGGTTAGGATAAATTGCCACCCTTGTTTTATTTCAATCAGTTGGTGTACCACGTCAAGGAGTGCTGGAATCTTTTGGACTTCATCAATAATAAAGGTATGCCCTGGGGGATAGGCGTTGACGCGTTCTGCTAGACGTTCAGGATAGGCGGTAAATTCACGGAAGACATCGGGAAGGAGTAGGTCAAGTAAAACCGCATTTGGATATAAGCTCTTGATTAATGTGGATTTTCCTGTGCCTCTTGGCCCAAATAAGAAGTAGCTTTTAGGGCTGGGTTTAAAAAAGCGAGTTATTATTTCCATTTTGCTATCATTTTCTGAATGACTAATTCAAAAAATGATAGCAAATTTAAATTTCTAATTCAAATTTTACGCTCTAAACAGCTTATCCGTCTTCTCCCAGCTAAACTCAGGCTCATGACGTCCAAAGTGACCGTAAGTGGCGGTTTTTTTGTAGATGGGGCGTAGTAAATTTAGGGTTTCTATAATGCCTTTGGGGGTGAGATCGAAATGTTTGATGACCCATTGGGTGAGTTCAGCATCGGGCATGCTGCCGGTGCCAAATGTATTTAAAGTGATAGACACAGGCTCGGCGATACCAATCGCATAGGCGATCTGAATTTCGCAGCGTTTGGCAAGACCGCTTGCCACAATATTTTTCGCAACATAACGTGCGGCGTACGCAGCAGAGCGATCGACTTTAGTGGGATCCTTGCCGGAAAAGCAACCGCCACCATGACGCGCCATCCCGCCGTAAGTATCAACAATAATTTTACGTCCGGTTAAGCCGCAATCGCCCATGGGTCCGCCGATCACAAAACGGCCGGTGGGATTGATATAGTATTGGGTATCGCTTAACCATTCTTCAGGGAAAATCGGTTTAATCATTTCTTCGATCACCGCTTCTTTTAATAATTCATAGGGAATATCAGGATCATGTTGCGTAGATAATACAATCGCGCCAACATGGGTCGGCTGCTGGTTTTGATAATTAAATGTGACTTGTGCTTTGGCATCAGGACGTAACCAAGGTAAAACCCCTGATTTTCGTAATTGTGCTTGCCGTTGCATTAAGCGATGCGCGTAAGTGATCGGCGCTGGCATTAACACATCGGTTTCATCACAGGCATAACCAAACATCATGCTTTGATCGCCGGCTCCCAATTGGTGGGCAGAAGTTTCATCAACGCCCTGTGCAATATCAGGTGATTGTTTGCCAATCGCTGTTAACACCGCACAAGAATCGCCATCAAATCCAAGACCAATACAGTTATAACCGATATCATTAATCACTTTACGCGTCAGTGCCTCGATATCGACCCAAGCATGGGTGGTGATCTCCCCGCCGACTAAAACCATCCCAGTTTTAACCATCACTTCGCAAGCGACGCGCGCGTTTTTATCCTGCTCCAGTATGGCATCCAGTACCGCATCCGAGATTTGGTCGGCGATTTTATCGGGATGGCCTTCAGAGACGGATTCTGAGGTGAATAATGAGTTTGTTAGCATTTTTTAATAGGTGCAAAAAACATAGCATACCATATTTTATTTAAAAATAGACCTTTGTAGCTTGCAAAACCTACGCAGGAGATATAGAATGTATACATTAGGAGTATACACTACTATGATTCGCACGCAAATTTACCTTACAGAGTATGAGCAGAAGGAATTAACGGCACTGGCTGTTGAGAATAATGTACCTAAAAGTGAAGTGATTCGTGAAGCCATTGATGCTTTTTTGCAAAATAAAATAAAAGCAAAACAAAGTAAGCTCGAAGCGATTCGTGCTGTTGCAGGGATATGGGCACACCGGGATGATTTGCCTGATTTTACTGCATTGCGTGAGGAGCTAGATAGATGAAAAATCAATTTTTACTGGATACAGATATTTTAATCGATTACTTACGTAACGAAGATAGAGCCATTTCTTTTGTAGAAAAAGCCATAAAAAATGTTTGTTTTATTTCTGCTATGAGTGTTTCAGAATTATATGTGGGTGTAAGGGAAGGGAAAGAGAGATATTTGCTTGAACAGTTTTTTTCAGCATTTGAAATTATTAATATTAACCACGATATTGCTAAAATAGGAGGTCTTTACCGTCGTGATTATGGAAAAAGTCATGGTGTGGGATTAGTAGATGCCTTAATTGCTGCAGCGGTAGACTCCTGTGGAGCACAATTGGCTACTTTAAATAAAAAGCATTATCCTATGTTGAAGCATGTGCTCGTTCCTTACCGAAAAACAGATAAAAATTTTTAACCTTCTCATTTTATTTCAAAGTCCTGATTTCATCTTCAATGATGATCGTCGGTGTCACAAAAATCAGTAATTCGTCCCTATCGAGCAGTTGGTGTTTATCTTGGAATAAATGGCCGATCATGGGTAGCTGGTTTAAAAAGGGGAGGCGATCAATGCTGTCGGATTCGGTTCTGGAATAAATTCCGCCGAGCACAATCGTGGCGCCGTTGTCGACCAAGACTTGCGTGGTGATGGATTTGGTATCAATCGTGGGTTGGCCACTTTCGGTAAAATGTCCGAGCACATCTTGTTTAACATGGAGCTCAAGAATAATTTTATTGTTGGGGGTGATTTGTGGAATAACGCTTAATTCTAATACCGCATCGCGAAAGCTGACGCTGGTTGCACCACTGACAGTCGATTCTTCCACCGCAATTTGTTTGCCTTGGCGAATGATTGCTTCAGTTTGATTGGCGGTGATTAAGCGTGGACTGGCGATGACTTTAGTATTATTTTCGCTCTCGGATGCTGAAATTTCAAGATCAATTAAAATATCACCCGATAATTTTGCGATGGCAAGACCACTCGAGTTAACGCTGGCTTTAGGTAAATCATATTGCAGTAAACTTGAGAGGCTAGATTGTGTGTTAAACACAATATCACTGCCACCTTTGATTTCAAAATCAATGCCTAAATCCCGGGTAAAACTATGCTTTGCATTGACAATGCGCGCTTGTATCATCACTTGTTGTACGGGAATATCCAGTTCTTGAATCAACTGATAAATCGCAGGAAAAGTTTTTGCTACATCTTGGATAATCAAAGTATTGGTGCGCTGATCCACACTCACTTGCCCGCGTTCAGATAATAAAGAATTATTTTTGGACTTAATCAGCTCTGCTAATTCCAACGCATTCGCAAAATGAATGCGAATATAATCCGTTTTTAAAACCTGCAAAGTTTGATTGTCGATAAATAATTCACTCGGCGCAATATAAATGACACCATTGATATCTTGATAATCCAGGCCAGAGGGTTGCAAGATCGCAAGTAGCGCATCTTCCCACGGGATTTTATTCAAATGTGCCGTTATTACACCTGCGACTTCTTCATTGATGCTCATATTGAGTTCTACCAATTGCGCAAATTGTTGTAAGGTGTTGTGCAGATCGGCTTGATTTAAATCAAGAGAAATCAGTCCATTTTCAAAAAGGATTTGTGGAACAGGCGGTTTGTCAAACGGATCGCGCGCCAAAATGATTGAGTGGTATAAACAGAACAAAATTATCCATAAAAACTTACGCATGTTCCCTCGCTGATAAATGAAGTGTGGTTAAAATGCCATGGGTGTCTTGGGTGATCTCAAGTTCATTTAAAGAAAAATAATGTTGATTTAATAAATGCAAAAAATTTAACAAACCTTGATAATCACTTTGAACCGTGATGGAAATAGAATGCAATGTGAAATTGATTTGATGTAAAGAAACAGGCGCCTGCTTTGCTAATGCTTCTATAGAAATTTCTGAAGGTCGAGTGATTTCATGCTGAAATAAAAATAAACTCAAAAGACATAAGCTTAAAAAATAAAAACCCATGATAAGGTTTCGATAAAAAATTATTTTATAGATATAATATTTAATCATAAAAATGAACCGTAAAATAATATTGATCATCATGCTTTACCAATTCAACATTTTCAACATAAGGATTATTTTCTAAGGCGTTAACAAAATCAGTAATAACACTGGAATAATAAGCTTGGCCTGAAATGCGACCTTTATTTTCCGCCCAAACAATATGCGTTAAATACATGTCTTTTGGAATGTACTGCGGTAAATCATTTAAAAAATGATAAAACTTGGGATGAGTGGGACTTTGCGTGATCACAGCTTGCAAAAAAAGTGTTTGTTTTAGCCCATAAATTACTAAGAACAGCAAAAATGTCAGCATCACAATAAGACAATCGCGTTTGATCCGTAAAAGCACAGACTGTTGCCGCAGCGGCATCAAATTTATCATCTCTCCTCCACACATGCGCGCAGCGCTAAACCAATCGGCGCTAATAATGCTTGTCCAATTTTTAAACTAAAACGATAAGATTGTAAGTAAGGAGAGAGATCAAATGCCAAATGTTCATCATGCAAATGAATAATCGTTTCTGGAATAAAAGGTAATGTTCGGATATTCTCATCAAGATCTTCAAGGCGCTGAAATTGACGCAAAGCAAACACATCACCCTGCAAAGCAAGCACCAAAGTAAACCGATCGTTATCACGTAGCAAAAACAAAACCTCAGACAGTTTCAGCAACATGAATCCCATCCGTGCAAGTGCACAAACACTGGGTTCTAATGCTTTAATTTTAAACTGGCAAAGCGAACCCAACTCTTCCAAGAAGCGGATGTTTTTGAGCGGATACGCCACACAAAAAAAATAGGCTCCCTCACCACTAAAACTTGCGAGCGGATAAGCATCCCAAGAATAATCGCGCAAATTTAAATCGTCACAAAACATCGCCTGAACGCGCTGCAACATTTTTAAGCGAGAAAACGATTTTTTTTCGACAAGAATATGCCGTAAAACCAGTTCAGAATCACGAACGCCAACAATCAAAGACGAAACATCAGATTGCTGTGAGAAAAGCCCTTGGAGTTGTTCAATCGCAAACACACCATGAGCAACACACTTCTCATAATGAAGAACACGATAACCAGCGGAATTTTTTTCCAACGACAAAAAAGCAAAAGCGTCATCCATACGCTCAAGTGCGAAACTCATCATGATTTCCCTGCATAAAATTTATTATCTGAATAAAACTGCAAAATCCTGAGCTGAATTATCCCCCTTTGGAAAAGGGGGGTAGGGGGATTTAAAGATCTTTGTGTATAATCAAACATCTCAAAATCCCCCGCCCGAAACGGGCACCCCCTTTTTCAAAGGGGGATTACATACTTGCCCGTTTGGATGGTAGGCCCGATTAGAGTTTTGCCTCTTCTTTCTTCTACTTTTTTTTTCAGTGATTCTAACGTAGACTTGTAAATTAATCTAGGAGAGGCGCAACTATGACCCACGAAATATTCTGCCAAAAACTAAAAAAACAAGCCCAAGGCTTAGACTACGTTCCCTTCCCCGGCGAACTAGGCCAACGCATCTACAAAGAAATCAGCAAAGAAGCCTGGCAACAATGGATGTCTCAACAAACCATGTTAATCAACGAATATCGCCTAAATATGACCGACGCAACGGCTCGCACCTTCCTCACCACTGAAATGGAAAAATTCTTCTTCGGTGAAGGCAGCGAAAAACCTGCAGGCTATCAACCGGACAAATAAGTTACAAAGCAAAATACTTGACGCCAGAACCATTCCAAGGTTTAATTGACCCCTCATGGCCAGATAGCTCAGTCGGTAGAGCAGAGGACTGAAAATCCTTGTGTCGCAGGTTCGATTCCCGCTCTGGCCACCATTGATTTTTGGAACACCATGGACCAAATACATTTTCTACTACTTTTCGTCGCAATCGGCATCGCCTATTTAATGGTCGGTTTGCATATCGGTAAAAAAGTCAAAAATAAAGTGGATTATTTCCTAGCCAATCGCACCTATGGCGTTTTTGCAGTCACGCTTACATTGGTCGCCACCCAAATTGGCGGCGGTATGATTTTAGGCACCTCGAATGAAGCCTATGAATTTGGGATTTTTGGAATGGTGTATTCCATCGGCATTGTCTTAGGATTTATCGCACTCTCCATGGGCCTTGCGCATAAACTGCGCGGTTTTAATGTGGCAACCACCGCCCAATTGTTTGAAACGCAGTATACCTCCACATTTTTACGTAAAATCGCTGCGGTGATGATGATTTTATCGCTGTGCGGCATTTTAACCGGTCAAGTCGTCGCTTCTCGATTATTTTTAAATGGTTTAGGTTTAGAGCATGAAGCAATCTTTTTATCACTGTGGATATTTGTGATTCTATATACAGTGATGGGCGGTTTGAAAGCCGTGGTGTTGACGAATGTGTATCAAGTGATCTTTATTTTTGTCATTTTTGTGAGTATATTTTTCTGGGCACAAATATCCTATCCTGTTGCAACATTTAATTGGTTACCTGCAACCACCGTTGTTACTGAAAACTTTACTTGGCAGGTAATGGTGCCCATGTTATTACTGCCTTTTATGTTTTGCATTGTAGAACAAGATTTAGCACAACGATTTTTTTCAGCGCGCACAGGGAAAGTTGCAACCGGTGCTGCCATCGGTGCAGCGGTGTTAATTTTGTTATTTGCATTTATGCCGACTTATTTTGGGGTTTTAGCCAAACAAGTCAACGTTTATATTCCTGAAAACACCAGCGTATTTATTGCGCTGATGCGAGCGCTTGTCCCTGACGTGGTGCTGGCGATCGTTGCCTGCGGTTTACTCTCGGCCATTGTTTCTACCGCTGATTCTTTATTATGTGCGATTAGCTCTAACCTTGCGCAGGATTTTGGGGTGTTATCAAAAAATCCAAAAACCGAAGTGCGGATTTCACGCTTAATTACTTTAAGTGCGGGAATTATCGCAGTCGTGATTGCTTATTACATGGATAATATTTTACAAGTCCTGATTAAAAGTTATGAATTACCCGTTACGTGTTTATTTGCCTCTATTTTTATGTGCTGCATTTTAAAACGCGTGTATCGACTCGCTGCGATCTGCTCTGTGTTTGCTGGACTTATCTCATTTATCTTTTTCAAATTTTATCCCACCACATTCCCCAATGAAGTGATTCAAATCGTTTTATCATTTTTAGGCTATGGCATGGGCTTTATGATTGCTGCACACAAAGAACGCAATGTTACGCCTTAGTGCGAATCACAAGAATATTGAGAACCACTAAAAACCTTGATATTTTCTATATAAGTAGCAATAAAACCATTGACATAATTTAAGTTGTTTAGAAATATAAATTCTTTTTCAGTGAGCCCCATGTTATTTTTTATGTAAGATAATAAAAGCAGTGCCTTTGTATATTCATTTATTTCTTTTTCTAATTCGCTATGATACTGTTGTTTGGCATTCTTTTTTCCCTCAGACATAATATTGTAAAAGTCGTGTAAAACTTTCTTGCTGCTTTCTAATAGATTTATCGAGGTTGATAGTGAAATTTCAATGGTTTGAATTATTTTTTCTAGATCATTTTCTAATAACATTTCATTGTCACTCCCAAAGCTTAATACATAGAGTTACTATCTATCGGCTAGCAGGGGTTAAAATAAAGTAAAATTTTATGAAGGAATGCTTAAGACTAGCGCATCAACACAAACTCTTCGGCGCTGGTGGGGTGAATCGCGAGGGTATTGTCTAAATCCTTTTTCGTGCCTCCGGATTGCAGTAGTGCGGCGAAACCTTGGATAATTTCACCTGCATGCTCACCCACCATATGAATGCCTAATAGCTTATCGGTTTTTTTATCTACCACCAATTTCATAAAGTTTTTTTCATCACTGCCGGTGAGCGTGTGTTTTAGCGCGCGGAATGTGGCGCAATAAACTTGAACATCCTCGAACTGCGCGCGTGCTTGCGCTTCAGTTAAACCCACAGTTGCGATATTCGGATCACAAAAAACCGCAGTTGGAATTAAATGACTTTGCAAACGATCGATATGGCCAAATAAATGGTCAGCCACAATATGACCTTGCGCAATCGCAAGCGGCGTGAGCTGTGGACCGCCTATCACATCACCCACCGCATAAATATGTGGAATACTGGTTTGATACGTATCACCGGTGATAATGCTGCCATTTTCTCTTGTATTGACGCCAATGAGGGATAAATTTAATTTCTCAGTTCTTGCGCGTCTGCCTGTTGCAAATAAAATTAAATCGGTGCTGTGGTGTTTATGATGATTACAATGTGCAATGAGTTGCTGATGATTTTTTTCAATGTGATGTATTTCAGTATTTAAAACTAGATGCACGCCTTTTTTACTCATTTCTTGTTGAATAAACAAACGGATGTCTTCATCAAAGCCACGCACCAATAAATCACCGCGGTGAATCAGCGTGGTCTCAACGCCCAGACCATTAAAAATACCGGCAAATTCAACGCCGATATAACCGCCACCCACCACGATTGCGCGTTTAGGCAATGCAGACATACCAAATGCTTCATTGGATGTGATCGCAAACTCTCTACCCGGTAATTCAGGTATAAATGCTTCACAACCTGTGGCAATTAAAAAATAATGGGCGGTGTGTGACGCACCATCAACAGCAATGGTATGATCATCGATAAATCTGGCAAATCCCTTAATAATATGCACACCCGAATCTAATAATAATTTTTCATAAATATGATTGAGACGTTTAATTTCTTTATTTTTATTGGAAACTAAATGAGGCCATTCAAATTCCATATGTTGGATCTGCCAACCATATCCTGCGGCGTCTTGTTTCACATGACTAAACTCAGACGCATAGGCAAATAATTTTTTCGGAATGCACCCCAAATTCACGCACGTGCCGCCTAAATCACCGCCTTCAATCACCGCAACACGGGCGCCATGTTTTGCTGCAATGCGACTGGCACGCACGCCGCCGCTGCCTGCGCCGATCACAATAAAATCAAAATCGTATTTCATGCTTTTTACTCTATCATTTTTCTCTATTCTAATAGGATTATCTTGATTAGACGAGTTTTAGTTTTCCAACGTTCGTTTGGGGGACAACACTTTTAAAACCTGGGGATGAAAATTCTTCTCCACTGTGTAGGCTTCTGCCTCCTTTTTGGGTGAAAATATGCTCTAAACGATCATGATCTGAAATGGGGCCAAATGCGGTTGTTTCATTAGGGTGAACCGTAATGGTTTTTTCATATTGTTTTTCAGTGATGTTACCCTGGCTATTATAAAACACACCGACATGATCAAAAGTAACATCGTTTCTCTTACGATAACCATTAAACCCGCCTGCCCAAGTGGGTTTAGCTTCACCTGGAAAAACATGCTCGAAAAATGTGGAATGTTGTGATCGCTGATTAAATTTTTGCCCAGTTTCTTCTACGTCACTGGCATTGGTATCACCCGCAAAATGCACATTGCGAATGAAAATACCTCTTGCTTTGAGTTCATCGATATAATGATGCATTTCTTGCATGATGATCATGAGTGCTTCTGCTCTTAATTTTTCGATCTTTTTTTGAATTTTTGGATCATGACTTGATTCTGATTTTAAATGCGCATTAATCACCAGATCAAAATGATCACCATTTTTAACCACTACCATTAAAATGCCTTTATTGGTTAATGCTTCAACCAAAAATTCAGAATAATCATCTTCACTTTCAATCGGTGTGAATAAGGGAAGGGGCGGCTTAATAAATCGGCATTCAATAATCGGGAATTTCGACAGAACCACTAAGCCGCTGTTTAAAATACAAGCATCTTGCGCAACTTGGTCAAGCGCAAAACCATAAAGATCCGAAACGGCCTTGATAATGTCTTCTGAATAACAAAACGCTTCTTGTAAACAGTAAAAATCAATTGTTTCTGCAGCTTTTCGTATCGATTGGATTAATAACGGTAAACGATTTTTTGCTAAATCAAGATGTGAATCGTTACTCACCACTTCAGGAGGAAAAGCAATATTATGCGATGCATGATTAAAAGGCTTGCCATCGGCTTTAGGATTGAAATGACGTGCTTGATGATAGCGGATGGCTTTGCCTGATATCCATAAACCACATCCCTCAAATAGGGCTCCCATCGCCCATGATGGGAATGTTGCGAATGCGCTTAAATAACCCAGAGGTTTATTATAAATGGAAGCGCGCCAGGGTAAATTATTGCGATTAATCATCCCAAGTGATTGATAAAAAGGATTCTTAAAAAATGATGCTAAAAAATATAATGTCGCGACGGAGGTTTTGTATGCGTCAATTTCTTCAGGAGGTGGGACAGTAAAATCGAAATAATCAACCGGGATGGCATGCGTGGAATCGATATGAACCATCTTATGTTTCATAGTCACCTGTAAAGAGTTCCATTGCTGAGAATAAACTTATGCGATGAATTTCAAGCTGTCAAGTAGGGGTTTTAACGGTCAGCCAACTCATTTATAATAGAAATTTTATTGATTGAGGATTTTAAATGTATCATGGTTCAACCCTTTATCAGTGGAAACTTCCAGGTCTTGCGTTCTGGCGACCGTGTACACTGATAAATAATGAAACACGTGGAAGAAAATGGATGCAACGAAAGGGATTTGTCGAGCTTCGAGTGATTGCTTTAACTCAGGATGGGGAGGCTGCTTCAATAGCCGCACTTGATTGTGGTGATCTTGATTCAAATGATTTTATCTGCGCTTGTCAAAGAGGTCATAGCGCGGATATAGTCAACTTGAAAATTGCGCTAAAAGCATATCGTTATTCTGATGAAACCTATAATACCTCGCTATTTCAAGCCGCGATAAACAATCATCTAAATGTGGTTGAAATATTATTAAAAGAAGAATTTGAGCTTGATTACCGTCTCATTAAAAATATTTTTCGTCATGTGTTTGAGCTCAGTCATCATGATGCATATTTTGAGTATCAAACGCTAGAGGAAGTGATTGAAGATAGAATCGATATGATTGAACTTTTAAGCCGCAATAAGGTAGATCTTTCGGAAATTATCGGATTTAATCAGTTACTGGCCTATCAGAATTTACCGCATTTGATTGAAATTTATGGAGGTATAAAAGCATTTTGCGATACTTTGTATGCAAAAGATTCAGAAGAATATGCGTTATACAGACAATACAGACTCTATGCCTGTATAGAAGCCTGTAAAATTGAAAATGCTTTTTTGTTCACATTTAGTGGCCATTATAAAAATAAAGCAAAAAAATTAAGAGAAGCTGCAGAAAAGTCCGATGGTGATTTAACCGATCGGATCAATCAGATCACCGATGCATTATGTAGAGAATCTTTTTCAGGTAGTGAAAATAGGTATTTTCTTGAGAGTATTCCAGCGGAGTTTGAAGAATATAAAAATAAATTTAGGTCAAATACACAGTCTGTTATTAGTATCAATTGTAGCTTGTAGCCTTTTCATCCCCCCTCACCCGCCCTACGGGCACCTTCTCCCGGAGGCGAGAAGGATCTTTGTAGTTAGCCACAGGGAATAACGATTGAGATCCTTCTCGCCTCCGGGAGAAGGTGCCCGTAGGGCGGATGAGGGGGGAGACGGTAGGGCTTCACGCTTCAACTTCCTCTTGCGTCTTTATCGTTAAATGTTTGCTATTTTTAATGCCCAATGCTTTGAGATCTTCTGCACGTTTAACAAGATTACCTTTGCCAGTTTTAAGTTTGCTGTAGGATTTATCATAAATCGCGACGCAGCCGTGTAATTTTTTTCCTAAATCATCCAGATCTTCAATAAACGCAACAAATTTATCATATAAATCTCCGGCTTTAGTTGCAATTTGCAATGCATGCCGATTTTGATATTCAAAGCGCCAAATATTTTCAATCGTGCGTAGGGTTGCGAGCAATGTTGTCGGAGTCACCATCACAATATTGCGTGACAATGCATCATTAAAAAGTTCCACATCCTGTTGCATGGCGATGGTGAGTGCGGGCTCAATCGGAATAAACATCAACACAAAATCCAGCGTTTTTATGTTTAATAATTTGTGATAATCCTTATCGCTTAATAATTTAATATGATTTTTAAGCGAGGTTAAATGCGCTGACATGGCTAATTTTTTATCTGCTTCATTCTCGAGCCCGCAAAAACGTTCATACGCATTAAGCGATACTTTTGCATCGATAATAATATCTTTATTTTCTGGTAAATGAATAATAACATCTGGCTGATAATGTTTACCTTGATCATTTTGCAAATGCACTTGCACGGTGTATTCTCTGTCTTTTACCAGGCCAGATTTTTCCAGTACGCGTTCTAGAATCATTTCACCCCAAATCCCTTGCGTTTTATTTTCACCTTTTAATGCGGAGGTGAGTCTCACCGCATCCGTGCTCATTTGCTGATTTAAAGTTTTAAGCTGTGTAATTTCTTGCGCAAGGGATAAACGATCGCGGCTTTCTTTTTCATACACATCATGGACTTTCTTTTCAAAATCTTTAATCTGCTCACGCAAAGGATTTAACATGCCTTCCAGGTTATGCTTATTTTGCTCGGTAAAACGTTTACTCTTATCTTCCAAAATATTTTGCGCTAAATTTTGAAACTCATTTTTTAAGTGTTGTTTTGTATCGATCAGAAACTCTAATTTTTCTGCATGCTGTTTTCGTTCTTGTTCAATCAAGGTTTGAAGGTGGGCGTTGCGACCATGATAATAAAAAACCAAAACGCCGAGTAGAACACTTAAACTTCCAAGCACAATAATGAGGATGAGGTTCATAAACGATTCCTTGTTTTTAGTGATGTACTCATTATAATGATTCACGCACTAGGTTGACAATAAAAAAAATACACATTAATATGTAATTTCATGCAGGAAGTATTATGACAAAAAGGGAATTAGAAAAAATCCTTAAAAAACATGAATTTAAAAAGCATTCAGGCGGACGGCATGATATTTGGGTAAAACCAGGATATCCACCGATACCATTGCCTAGGCATAAGGGAGATATCCCAAAGGGTACAGTTCATAGCATTATGAAGCACGCGGGTTTGATATGAAATATTACTATGCGTTATTTAAAGAATCTAAAGAGGCGATAGAAGTTGAATTCCCAGATTTGCCTGGGTGCGTGACTTTTGGTAGCAGCTGGGATGAAGCCATTATCAATGCAACAGATGCACTGGCTGCATATCTTGCACACGCTGAGCCTCAATTTATAAAAGCGCCCTCATCTTATCAAAGCTTAGCGACAGCCCAAGGAAAATTAATGCCTATTCCGATAGATGAAACGATTTTATCGTCTTATCAAGAGTTAAAAAGATTTAATGTAATTTTGCCTTCACAAGTTTTATCTCGTATTGATATTTTTCGGAAAAAAATTGGGTTAAAACGTTCTACCTTTTTACAAAAAGCGGCAGAAGAATATATTGAGAGACACGAGGCGCTTTAAAAAACCAGAAATTTTAAGTTTGAGAGAATAATGAAAAATCAAATTAATCAATTAATTCAAAAAGCAATTACGCAATTACAATCGCGAGAACTATTGCCTAAAGCGCTAGAATTTCAGATCCAGCTCACCCATACCAAAACGCCAGAACATGGGGACTTTTCCAGTAATATTGCGCTGATTTTGGCGAAGCAGAGTCAAAAAAATCCACGAGATTTAGCGCAATTATTGGTCGATGCGATTGCTACGCATCCCTTGATAAAAAAAATCGACATCGCAGGTCCAGGGTTTATTAATTTTTTTGTCAATGAATCGACCAGCCAAGATATTATCAAAACCATTTTACAAGAAAAAGAGCGCTATGGTTTTGATCAAAAACGTCAAGCGTACAAAATTAATGTGGAATATGTATCGTGTAATCCAACAGGGCCATTGCATGTTGGGCACGGGCGTAATGCGGCAACTGGCGCCAGTATTGTGAATTTATTGCGCGCGATTGGTTTTAAAGTGCATGCTGAATATTACGTGAATGATGCGGGTAGGCAAATGGCGATTTTAGCTGCGAGCGTATGGCTGCGTTATTTAGAATCTTTTGGCGCGGTATTTTCTTTTCCGAGTAATGGTTATAAAGGCGAGTATATTATTGATATTGCCAACAGCTTAAAACAGCAAGTGGGTGATACTTACATTAAATCGATTGATCAAGTTTTTCTCAATGTGCCTGCTGATTTTGATGAAGCGAATAACACGGGCGATAAAGAAGCACATATCGATGCCATTGTCGCCAATACACAACATTTATTAGGGCAAGCGCATTATGATGTGGTATTTGAATTAACTTTAGATTCTATTCTCGATGATATTCGCGATGACTTAGCCGAATTTGGTGTGACATTTGACGAATGGTTTTCCGAGCGCGAATTATTCAAAAGTGGCACGCAACAAAACGTGCTAGAAAAATTGAAACAACTTGGGTCTTGTTATGAACAAGATGGCGCCACGTGGTTCAAAGCAACCGATTTTGGTGACGAAAAAGACCGCGTTATTCAGCGTAAAAACGGCAACTTTACTTATTTTGCGAATGATGTCTCTTATCACGTATTTAAATATGAACGAGGCGTCGATAAAATGATCGACGTGTTTGGCTCTGATCATCATGGTTATGTACCCAGAATGCAGGCCGCGCTCAAAGCCTTGGGCTATAGCTCAGATCTGGGTGATATTTTAGATGTGGTGCTTGTGCAATTTGCGATTTTATATCGAGGTGATAAGCGCGTACAAATGTCCACACGCAGCGGTTCTTTTGTGACCTTGCGTGAATTGCGTCAAGAAGTTGGCAATGATGCCGCACGATTTTTTTATGTGATGCGTAAAGCCGATCAACACCTAGATTTCGATTTAGATTTAGCTAAATCCGAATCCGCAGATAATCCGGTTTATTATATCCAATATGCCCATGCGCGGATTTGCAGCGTGTTTCGTCAATTGGCAGAGAAACAAATGCAGTACGATGAAGCCCAAGGACTTGCCGCCATGCCAAAATTAAATTCAACATATGAACAAGCATTATTACGCTCTTTATCGAGTTATAAAGATTTACTCGAGCGTGCGGCGATCGCGTATGAACCTCACCGTTTGGCACAATACTTGCGTGATCTCGCTCACCAATTCCACAGCTATTATAATGCGCAGCGTTTTATCGTGGAAAATGGCGGGGAAATGATGCAGGCCCGACTGTGTTTACTTGCGGCGGTTAAGCAAATCATGGTGAATAGTCTGCATATTTTGGGCGTATCCGTACCCGAGAGAATGTAATTATGGGAAGAGATTTTGCCAGAAAAGGACGGCAACAAAACAAACGTGTGAAAAAGCAATCATCCAGTCATTGGTCATGGCTATTAGCCGGCACAGTCATTGGCATGCTGCTAACGACACTTGCGGTATTTAAATTAATGCCGGTGATTTATCCCATATACGCGCAATCCGAAAGCGAAAAGGCCACCAACCTTCAAATCGCAAAAACAAAGTCCGAAACCAAAACAAAAGAAATCGGATCCAATCCCACAAAATTTGATTTTTACAGCTTATTACCCGAATTAGAAGTCACCATCCCCGAAAATAAACCCAAACCGGTATTACCTCAAACGCAAACCCAAATCCAAACTCAGACCCAAACTAAACCCGAAACCCATACCCCCGGCTATCGCCTACAACTTGCCTCATTTCGTAACTTCAAAGATGCCGATCGCCTTAAAGCTCAAATGGCACTCACTGGCATTCAAGTAGAAATTGAAGCGGTCACCTTAGCAGAAAATGAAACCTGGTATCGTGTTCGCTCAATCCTATTTCCCGATCGCGCAACCGCTGAATCCGCAAAAAACCAACTCCAAGCGCAGTCTATCAAGAGTCTATTAGTGGAAGAAAAAGGTTAATTAAGTCGATCGTCTATTGAAGGTTGGGGGGCATTTCTTCCTCACCACTTCTGCAAAATA
>CAZPAA010000010.1:0-15196 GCA_964584425.1 uncultured Gammaproteobacteria bacterium
TATAATTGCACTAATAATGATGTAATTTATTTTGGTTTTTAAATATCAAACGCTGGATGCCTCAATAAATTTTGTACGTGTGAGAGCACATCTTGTACATTAGCGATAGCTTGGATTGAAAACCACTTATCAAGCACCAATTCATCATTTTTCCATTTTTCATAGAATGCTTGTGTTGCGATCGGACGCATGGGATTTTCATAACTGTTTAATGCCCGCAGCGCCGCTAAACTGTCGGTCATATTATCTGCCAAATTAAATTGCTGCATCGGGCTTTGTAAATCGACATGCACTAAATATTGTAAGCATGTATTTTTAAGAGAGCGTTTGGCAATATGCTCGGCGTTTAATAGGTAAGGACCGGTTTGCAAAAGACTTTGATAGCAATCGGTAAATTCATCCCGTAATGTTTGTGCCAAGTGGAACATTAAAAATTCACTTACAGCGTGAATCGCATCTACATCGATTACTGTACACAAACTTGCGATATCATGTTCTGTTGGCAATTGCAGCATCAATGCGGTCAAAGCAATATCTTGGTGCTTATCTTCCAGTAAATGACGAATGAGTTTCACAATACATTCAGGTACTTCTAATGTGGCTTTGGCTTGATAAGCAGCAATTAATTTAAACAAACAATGTTGATACAATTGCTGCGCAGCATCCCAGCGGCAAAATGCATCGGTGTCATGTGCTGCGATAAACAATAACTGATCGTCTGTATAATTTACTTTTAATTTTACTGGCGCGCTAAATCCTCGCAGTAATGACGGAATGGGTTCTTGTACAATCGAATAAAACGTAAATGTTTCTTGCATTTGCTTAATTTCGAGCACAGTTTCAGTACAACTTTCAGGTCCATATAATTGCAACAGATCGCCATCTGCACCTAATAATGCAATTTTAAGTGGGATGTGCATGGCATGATCGCGCACATGTTGAGTAATCGATAAAGTAAATGCGGCGCTGACGGCATCATATGACCAGTCGATAGTCAGCTCTGGTGTTCCTGCTTGCGTGTACCAGAGTTTAAATTGGGTCAAATTGCTTTGTGAAACACTTTGCATCGCTGCAACAAAATCATCCGTAGTCGCAGCCTTTCCATCATAATGATTGAAATAATAATCTGTGCCTTTTCGAAATAATTCTGGGCCTAATAATATCGATAACATGCGAATCACTTCAGAACCTTTTTCGTAAACCGTCATGGTGTAAAAATTATTGATTTCCATATACGATTCTGGACGCACAGCGTGTGACATCGGGCCAGCATCTTCAACAAATTGTATTGCGCGCAGGTGTCTTGCTTCTTCTATGCGTTGCACGCTACTTGAGCCCATGGCTGCGCCAAATTGTTGTTCGCGAAATACAGTAAATCCTTCTTTTAAACTGAGCTGAAACCAGTCACGTAGGGTAACGCGATTACCAGACCAATTATGAAAATATTCATGCCCAATGACGTGTTGAATATATTGATAATCATGATCGGTTGCGGTTTGCGGATTGGCTAAAATATATTTTGCGTTAAAAATATTTAGGCCTTTATTTTCCATCGCGCCCATATTAAAATCTTTAACTGCGACGATCATATAGACATTGAGATCATATTCACGACCATAAGCTTGTTCATCCCATTGCATGGCTTCTTTTAATGATTTCATTGCATGGATAATGCGATCTTCATTGCCGCTTTCGACGTAAATATGGAGTTCTATCTGACGTCCTGTGTGAGTGGTAAATACATCTTTGACGCACGCTAAATTTCCGGCAACTAACGCGAATAAATAAGCAGGTTTTTTAAACGGATCATGCCATTCAACCCAGTGTCTGCCATTGGCTAAATCGCCTTTGGCCGTGCAATTACCATTGGATAATAATACCGGATAGCGGTTTTTATCCGCTTCAATCATCACGGTAAAAGTAGATAGCACATCTGGACGATCAATATAATAAGTAATACGCCGAAAACCTTGTGCTTCACACTGAGTACAGTACATACCATGTGAACAATATAATCCAGATAATGCGGTATTTTCTTGCGGTTTTATTGCAGTTTCTATGCTTAAAATAAATTGATGAGGAACATCCCATATCGTTAATGCATGTTCGGTTAATTCATACGCGTCTTGCGATAATGTATTGCCATCTAGCGCAATATGTTTTAATGATAAGTGCTCGCCATTTAAAATCAGTGGTAATTTTTTATCAAAAAATTCTGGATTAACGCGAATCAAAAGTTTACTAAAAACTTTGGTTTCACTATCTACCAACACAAATTTTAACTGCACTTCGTCAATAAAATAATGCGGCGCTTGGTAATCTTTTAAGTAGGTTACCGTTTTTGTACTATCCATTTTAAACCTATAGGTATTCTTTAATTAATACTTCAGCAATTTGTACGCTGTTTAATGCAGCTCCTTTGCGTAGATTATCTGCAACAATCCATAGATCGATGCCTAATGGGTGAGATATATCTTCACGAATTCTGCCCACAAATACTTCATCACGGCCCGCGCAATCAATGGGTGTTGGATAACCGCCGGGTTTATGTGTATCGACCACTTTAACACCAGGCATTTTTTTTAATAATGCGCGCACGTTTTCTGCGGAAATTTTTTCACGTGTTTCAAGATGAATAGCTTCAGAGTGGCCGTAAATAACCGGAACGCGCACTGCGGTGGCGTTCACTTGGATTTTTTCATCGCCGAATATTTTTTTGGTTTCCCAAACCATTTTCATTTCTTCTTTGGTATAACCATTGTCTTGAAAATCATCAATATGAGGAATTAAGTTAAAGGCAATTTGTTTAGCATAAACATTGGTTTTTGCTGGGCGACCGTTTAATAATTCGCCTACTTGTGCAATTAATTCAGAGATGGCTTCATTGCCGCTGCCGGAAACGGATTGATAGGTAGCAACATTGATGCGCGTGATCCCTGCAAAATCGTAGATGGGTTTTAGGGCTACGACCATTTGTGCGGTTGAGCAATTGGGATTGGCGATAATATATCTGTTTTTGTAATCTTTCATTGCATCGGCGTTGACTTCAGGGACAACGAGCGGCACATCATCGTCATAGCGAAATGCGCTGGTATTATCGATCATGACGCATTTTGCGGCGCGTACTTTTTCTGCATATTGCATGGAGACGGATGCGCCAGCGGAAAAAAACGCGATATCGGCTTTGGTGAAGTCAAAATCTTCGGCATTGCCTACTAATATGGGGTGGTTATTAAATAATATCGTTTCGCCGGCGGAGCGTTCGCTGCCTAGGGGGTAAAGATTCTTGACCGGGAATTTGCGTTGTTGCAATAATTCGACGAATATCTCCCCCACCGCACCTGTGGCGCCTACGATCGCTACGTTGTATTGCTTAACCATTTTTATATCCTTATGACTTCTCGGGGCGATTATACAATAGATGAGTATAGATATCACTTAAGATATTCACAAAAACGGTGGGTGAAATTGTGGATAAGTTTGGGTAAACCCGTTTATAATCTGTTTTTTTACTTAATAATCAATCAGTTGCTTAAACTGTATCATTTTTGAACACAGATGGTGTTGCCTCTTGCGAATAAGCGAGTTGAAATTGCGGATCCCGTCATTGCGAGACGAGGGAGCGCTCCGGCTCGCAATGACAAAAAGGCTGTGCTCGAATAACAAAGTTCGTATATTAAAGTGAGATGGGCATATGTCTGCTAAAGTTATTTGATGAAACGAACGACCTCCTCCTCTCTTTCCAGCACTGTCTGGGCCTTGGGTTTTGTTAGCCTGTTTATGGATATTTCTTCAGAAATGATTCACAGTCTTTTGCCTATTTTTTTGGTGACGCAGCTCGGTGTGACGGCTTTAGTCTTGGGGGCCATTGAGGGGACAGCTGAGGCGATTGCTTTATTTCTTAAAGCTTTTTCGGGGGCATTGAGTGATTGGTTGCGTAGGCGTAAGTCTATTATTTTGTTTGGTTATTTATTGGCCGCAGCTACGAAGCCACTTTTTGCTTTGAGTACAAGTTTAGGTTGGATTGTTTTTGCACGGTTTACAGATCGGATGGGAAAAGGGATTCGAGGGGCACCGCGGGATGCTTTGATCGCGGATGTGACTGATCCGTCGCAACGGGGGGCTGCGTTTGGATTGCGACAAAGTTTGGATACTTGGGGAGCGGTGATTGGACCACTGCTTGCGTTGCTTGGGATGTTGATTTTTGCGGATAATTTTCAGTTGGTGTTTGCGTTTGCGATTATTCCTGCTTTTTTAAGTGTGCTTATCATCATTTTTTTTGTGAAGGAACCTGCTTCGATCGCAGTGCATGAAGAGGCTGCTGTTTGGCCTTTACGTGTTCCTATGTTAAAGCAATTACCCCGCGCTTATTGGTGGGTGTTTACTTTGGCTTTTGTGTTTACGCTTGCACGCTTTAGTGAAGCGTTTTTAATTTTGCGCGCGGAAAAACTTGGGCTTGCAATTGCTTATACGCCGATTGTTTTAATCTTGATGAGTGTCGTGTATGCGTTGTCTGCTTATCCTTTGGGGAAAATTTCTGACAGCTTTAATCGTGTGCATTTATTAATTTTAAGTTTGGTGTTATTGATCTTGGCGAATATTGTGTTGGCCATTGCAACGGGTGTTTGGATGGTTCTGATCGGAGTTGGACTTTGGGGATTTCATTTAGGTGCAAGTCAAGGGATTTTAAGTGCCTTGATTGCGGATACTGCGCCTGTTTCACTGCGAGGGACGGCGTTTGGTTTATTTAGTTTGAGTAGTGGTGTTGCGACGTTATTGGCGAGTGTGATTGCGGGAGGATTATGGGTTACATTTGGGGCGGGAATGACGTTTATTGCCGGGGCTATATTTTCGGTATTTACATTGATATTGCTGGGAATTTATAAAAGTCTGGGCTCAAAATAATGTGGAATTTATTTTTGAATAATTAATATTCTAGATTCGGTTTAATAGATTCTTTGCAGCCTGCTGAATTTTTGTGTTTTGTGTTTGCATATCTTTTGGGCAGCGTGGGATTTTGATGCGATAAATGCGCTCGAGGATTTGTAATTCATTTTCATGGGTTTGACGATCGCTGGCTAGGGTTTGTAGAAAAGTTTTATAGCCACTTGCGGCGGGTAGAATGCCCTGCTCTTGCCAAGTTAATAATGCACTCTCCATTTGAAGAGCTATTGCTAAATATGGATTATGTTCGCAACTGATTAAATTTTTTAGAGTGGTAATGAAGTCTGTTTCTGATGCGCATTTTAAATAACTGCGGATATGCCCTTCTAAAATGGCTTCAATTGCATGTGGTGTTTGTGCTTCTTTGATCGTATTGAAAAGACTGTACATGCCTTTTTGCAGTTCTGCATCCAATTTTTGTTTAGAGTCTTGCATGATGTTATCAATAACGATCATAATTGGCTGCTTAATGTCTTTTTCTAGCTCAAATGCGGGCAATAAATTTTCACGAATTAAACCTTCTTTTACGATATCTAAACTCATCGCAAGTCTGCTGCGCTTGGTTTTATAAAATCTCGAAAATATATGTGTGTTTTTAAAATCCTCATCAATCTTCTGGATATAATAATCTAGAGTGCTGCGCATTTTATATTTTTTTTGTAACTTTTCTCCTTCTGAAAATTGTAAATTATCTGCGCGCAATTGCTCTAGTAATTGACACGCAACAATGCGACGTTTCCGGTTATGATAGAAAATATCTGAGGCCAAATACATCTGAACCACTTGCTCAACATTTTTTTCTAAAAAAGTTTTTTTGGGGTAAACTTCGTGCCCTATGTCGTTTATTAAAGTTATTGATGCCTGTCGAAGATGCCTCACCAGACGACTTTCACGCTGATAAAATGGTAAATTAGCTGCAATGCTCGTTGAAATATGATGTTGCTCAATCTGCATCATGCCCTGATGTAATATTTTGAGTGCCTCTTTCGCACTTTGCGCTTGATGAATTTGCAGCAATAACTCTCGTTGTTGTTCCCCGCGAGAGGTGCTAATTGGCCAAAAGCTAGAATTTTTATAAGCATTCATCGCTGTTACTACGGCTTGAACCACCGCTTCTTTATCCAGTTTATTTTTTAAATCCCTCCTTGCTTCAATGATGATTGCTTCCATCTCGTGCGCTTCTTGGTTTACAATTTCTGGACGCGCACCCAAAAGGGGCGATATACGTAATTTTAGCCGATCAAGTCCAGAAGATAATTTTTTATGTGTTGGCGTATGCTTATCCCATTGCGGATATAACATTTCTTTTTGCCGCATATTGCGAATATGTTGCTCAATCCAGATTAACAATTCTTCATCTGCGTAAAAAGAAATATCTGCGCTGATAATTTCAGACTCTAAATTCAAAATAACCCCAAATAAATTTATTGGCGTTTGATTTATTTTTATATATTTAGCAATAAAATCTAAAATACATTTTTTAACCAACCCGGCCTTAATGATTTGGAATGTCAAATCACGTTCTTCTGAATGTGCGCTATTTTTAGACATAATCTCCTCCTAACCGTTTGCTCGAGTGATAACAGTCTTCATTACTTGAATCGTTCCAAAGCGAAGATAAAATATCTTGCTTGAGCTCTTTGAATAAAGACTCGACTTCACTCTTCCTAAATAAGCTAAAAGATCGGGCATACATCATAGGATATAGTTCTTCTATTAAATGTAACAACGCAGGATGTAACAACTGTTGATGATGTGCAATCAACATGATTTCTAGTGCCATTTTTTTATCGTAACGCCATAGATTATGACCAGACTTATCAGATCGATTCAGATCAGGTTGGATAAGATCTTTGATTTTTTTTGTTGTATCGTAAAGCGGTATATCGGTAAAATGCAAGCGTTTTTTAGATAGCCTAGAAACCAGTGTTGCATCTTTAATAAAATAGCCGTATTCTCCGATAATTTGAGTTTCTTGGACTGCCTTTTGCCACATCTTGACCCTTAAATCATCTTCGGCGTGCAAAATGAGCTTTTGCGTTTCACTTTCTCGGAAGGCGCAGAACAAAGAGGGTTTATCTGATTTAGCTTCTTTAAATACATCCGGTGATAATTTTTTCTGCTCGGCAGCGTTAAAAATATGTTGCAGCGCAGCTAGTTTTTCTAAACGTCGTTGATAGTGTGCATGTTGCGGATTATTGGCAATTTCAGCGGTCAGCTTTTCAATATGTTTGAGATATGCAATTTTAAGTTTTGGATCCCAATCATACCAAGGTTCTATTCGATATGAGTGCGATGCATCTGATTGCAAGCGCGTGTGTATGGGTACCACGCTAGAGTCTGTGTAACGAATTGTCACCCCGTATCCAGCGCTACGCACAAGTCCATCTCGCCCAACCGTAGTTTCATGATTGACCGGAGTAATTAATACAGATAATTGTTGATCTGAGGTATTACCCCGCATCATACTCGATGCTTTAGATAATTGAGAAAAGGACTTTATCGCGAGATGATAATAAGAGACCGCTGTATTTGAATCATGACGTTGACTTGCCCCATATCCAGCGTTTTTATAGAGAATAAATATATCAATAAGTTCATCAAAGCGCGGTATGCTTCCTGTTGCAAGTATGCTCGCCTCACGGATATTAAGTTCACTCATAAACAATGGATACAGCCGTTGCCTTTCTCCATGCTCTTCATCGACATCTATTAAAATCAAATCTATTTCATGCTTAACTTGGCAAAGGCTAGAGTAAATACCATCGGTTAGAAAATACATGAATCTTAATTTGATTGCTGAGTTTATTTTATTTAAAACCTCCTTGCCCAGACCCTCGATTAATTCGGCCAATTGCCCATCTTCGATAAACTTTATTAGCTTTCCTAGGAGTTCTTTACTTTTGTTTTTATTGCTTATCATTGTTTGTAGTACTTTAACCATCGCATCTACACATTGATTTAAATACTGCATTTGGATTTGTTTATATTCATCAACCGCATTAAAATATGAAGCGTCGTTTACCCCAAGATTGACCAGCTGCGCTTTTAGTTTTTCTTTCGCAGCAGGGAAAATCGATGTGTGAAAAATATCAATAGAGGGTGAAACAATTTTCCCAGCACCCATCTCGCTTTTTAAATTTAGAATTTCTTGTTGGAGCTGCGTGAATACAGCAATAACTTTAGCATTCAGTAGCATGTTGCTCTCCTGTCACCCAATAAATATCTGAAATAAATCTTTTTCCAGTGAGCTGATCTCGCTTGATTTGAATAATAATATCCACTACGGTTTTAATATATTGCTTGATGCTTTCATCCGTTTGCATCGGGTATTTCACTCTCACCATATCTATTAATTTTTGAATAGCCAAACTGGGTGTGTCACTATGGATGCTTGTCAGCGTGCCTTCATGCCCAGTATTTGCAGCCTGTAACCAGCATAAGGCGTCATCATCACGCAGCTCTCCCATGATGATCCGATCTGGCCGCATACGTAAACTGGCATTTAATAAATCATGTGCAGTGATTTTCGCGCTGCTTTGCAAACCGCGTGAGTAGAATAGTCTGACTTGGTTTTCATTTTCGATATAAAGCTCTGGCGTATCTTCGATGGTGATTATTCTCTCATTTTTGTCTATTTCTTTAATCAACATATTAAGTAAGGTGGTTTTACCTGAGTATGTGCCGCCGCTGATTAAAATGGTTTTTTTATATTTGACTGCGAGCGATAAAAATTCCAGAAACTGTTTATTTTGATATAGCTTATATAACTCATGCTCGATAAAATCATTTTTATCTGCAAAATCCGCAAAACCACCTTGGGTCTCAAAAAAACTTAAATCAAATTTTTGCAAAGTGTTTTTACGAATAGAAAGGCATACTGTATCTTGCCAATTATTATCTGCATCCAATATTTTAGCTGCCGGTGACATGATCACTTGTGCGCGATGACCTCCGGGTAATTGCGCAGATAACAGAGGTTTTTGCTCGCTGATTTCCTGCCCCGCTTGTGATGCAATTAAATCTACTAATCTTTTAAGCATTTTTAGTGACAAATCTATACCCTGTTTTACGACGGATTTTCCATCATCTAGCCAGATTTCATTAGGACGATTGATCATAATTTCTTGTATATTTTTTGATTGAAGAAATATCATCAACGGCGCTAAGGTTGTTTGTAGTGATGCAATGGCCATAATCTTTATATTCTCCTGCTAAAATATTGGGATTTGTTGTGTTTGTTTAAATACGTAAGTAAAATCTAAATCTTTTGCCACCATTACATGAATCACTTCACCTTGATGAACATGAATGGTCGGCTTGCGGTTAAGCCTATCTACCAAAATAGATTCCGAAGTTTCCATCAAAGAATCAGTGACCGCTTGTTGATATTGATTGGACATTTCGCCTTGCTCACTACTCAGATTACTGGCGCCAACGGCCATCACCGAAAGCAGCGAACTTGTGCCGAAAGTTTCCCAAAAATGGGTATTGATATCACCGGTTAATCCAGTTTGGCCTAAGCGATCTGTGCCTATTGATTCTAGTGGAATGTCTATCCCTGTAGGTGTAATTGCGCGTTGCCAGACAATATAAAGTCGCGTGTCCCCTACTTTTAAGCGATTATTGTACTGGCCAATTAAGCGTGTGCCTTTAGGCAATAATGCAATATTTGATTGATAGCCATAAATATCCTGGCTTATCTCAGCAACAACCATACCGGGTAAATCACTTTGAATTGCATGGGTTAATACGGCATTAAATCGATGCCCCTGAAAAATTTTAAAGCTTAAATCTTGTTGCTTTAGTGCTAAATTGCTGGGCTGTATTTCAGCTTGATCCCCTTTTTCTGCTTGCTTGGCAGGCTTTTTATTGATAATCACGCTTGAAACTGCGAGTCTACCTAGATCTTGTGCTATTTCTGCAGGTTTTTCATGTTGCACTATTGTTTCTAGCGGATTAAAATTTTCCGGAATATCGATTGCATCCGTAGGCTCATCATTGTACGACCAATAGATCACCTCATCGCCCTGCTCTGGATCTGGCGCTTTTTCATCAGTTTTAATCTCAACAAAAATCATAATCAAAAATAAAAACAGCAATGAACCCCATACTACAATTAATTTATTTTTATTCATATTGACCTCTTTATAAATAAAATTCAGGTGGGGATTCATTAAAAACGCTACTGGTTAACTCTCCATTGCGCAAAGTAAACTGTGCGCCAAGGCGGGTGATGACATGATAATGACTTTCTTGGCGAGTATTAATCGCATGCTCTTTACCATATTCATCTACGAAGAACACCGCGGGTCTTTCTTGATATTCATCAAACTGCAAATAGGTGAACTGGCCATCATCGCAGACAAAATAGGGCGATATTTTTTTATTGCCATATACTGAATAGTTTTCATTGATGCAGTTTGGGGTGAAATGATTCGCACTTGAATCAAGTGATACATGATCATAAAGACCATTGCCTTCTTGGTAAATAAATTTTAACAAATACAATAAGTCTTGATTAGATTTGGCTTTTTGAACTTGATTGTTTTCAACCACAGGCTCTAGTGTTTTTAAATTGAAAAGATAGAGTCGCTCGCTAGTCCATACGGTTAGATTGGTATCCGGGCTAAGACCTACAGGTTTTATATTCAGCGTATGACCTATAGGGACAATTTGCCAAACGCTGGGGTCACCGAGTGAAACACCTGTAACTTCTTCTCCCTCTGCAAAGGCAATCGTGGTTGCTACACCAAATGCTGTGGTGATTTCATAAACTTGATCAGGATGGTAAATAACCGTTTTCACCCGATTATCCATACTTTTTGGGATTGGAATTTCAGCTGCATACAGAAAATGACTTGTTAAAGAAAGCACAAACACGCCTAATATTTTAATCATAAATACACCTCGTTATTGACTTGATAATGTGATTGATAATTTAAAACCTCAAAATTAACCGGATTAATCATGTATGCATCATCTGCGTGAATTTCACGCTCAGAAAACCCAAATTTAATTTGCGCGCTTGCAGGAAATTCCTTAATAATACCTTCGTTATTTTCTAGCAAAATAAATGAAACATATGCGCGATGCTCATTAAGAAAGGATATGTTTATATTGCCAACATCGATGGTGCTATTTTTGTAGACATTGACTGGACTCATTGGGTTATTTTTAGCTACATAATAACGGTAATCTCTGTAAACCAACTCATCTGATAATGCAATAATAATTTCTTCATCGTCTGATAAAGTTAATGGATTATAACGCTCCCTGGCTATGATAAATTTTCTGATCATGTATCGTTTTAAATATTCATTGTTTATTAAATCTTGACTGGCAACAGGCTTTATCATCAGTGGCTCTCCTTTTTGTCCATCTATAAATACAAGAAACGGCGTATTTTCTTTTAGTGGGAAAATCTTAAATAAAATAATTAGCGAGATAATCGCGATAGATAACGACAACAATACAAACAGCAAAGCCCAATTGCGCCAGATAATCGCATGACTATAAATATCCTCGCTCCAATCATGGGAGCGACTATAATATTTTTTTAAGTTTATTTGCATAATAATTCGTTTCCAGATATAAACTTTCACCAATTGTAGAAGCAATACGGCTAGCGCTTAAAAACATGCCTAAAGATATAAACATTAATAATAAAAATGTTGAGACGTCCATCATGTCTAAAGTTTGTTTAGCTAGCATTGTCTCGGTTGTGTTAAACAAAATGCAATAAACCAGTGCAATCATGGCGAAAATGATGATTTGCTTCATCATCGCTGTGAAGATCACTCGAAGCCACCCTACAAACAGTGACCGGCTACCATTAAACATAAACAACAAAACAAAAAGAGGCGCTAAGGCAAGTCCAATAGCCATGATCATCTTCGCTAATGTGATCACCAGCAATCCATATCCCACTAGCAATAATGTCATTGTCAAAACCCCTAGCGCCATCAAACCTTGGTGAATAGCAGATATTGAAATCGAACCAAAAAGTGTTGCAGCAATATCCAATCCTGAGAACCATAAATATTCCAATAATTCAACGCCGGAAGCATGATTAGGGATATTAGGTGCAACTAAGACCAATGCGATTGATATTGAATTGGGAATCGCTATTGCAAGATCGTATATAAATAGCGAATACACGCCCCAGTTCGTCGCGATATAATAACAACAGCTCACAGTCAATATTTTTTGAATCAGTTCGACATGTGAGAAATGCTCTTTAGCCATAAATATGCGATAACCCATAAAAATAAAATACAAAACCACTACCAATCTAATACTATTGATATGCGATGCAACCAATGTGGAATACGCATCGAATGTGTAACTTTGCACAAGTTCGTCAACCTTCTGCATTAGATCGGTAATAAACATAAATTAAACCACCCCATTTGAATAAATAAGCTCTCCGCATCCCGCACGGTCATCGTATGTGCAAGGTGCTATCAATTCATTAGTGCTCGCACAACTGATTACAAATAACGACAAAACAACGATAAATATTTTGCTCAATTTAACCTCCATTATTTTTTACTTAGCCCAACCCATTTTAAATACCTATCAAGCACACGTTTATCAGAAAAATCATCGGCATATAAATGTTTTGGCATATCGGCGTAATAGTTATTGGTGACGATCGCTCGTTTCACATCTTGATAACATCGTTTTTCCATAACACTTAATAGTTCATTCATGGTGTCTTTCTGTTCACTTGCACTCGCATCTCTTGCGGCATAACCTGGTCTGTCGATTATTTTTAGATCTTTTATCTCAGATGAAATATCGCTCATATCGCCCATGTAGTATTTCACGCACTCATCAGGCACTCCCGAACCAAATAGGCGCTTAAATTGGTCCTCTGTTAGTTCAAGCAAACTATTCGCATATAGATGGGTGGAAAAAGCTAACATAATGATCAGGTAGATAATTTTCATTTTAATTCCTGTTAAAAGTAAAAAATTTAGTATGTTCTGAAATTTGCGTCTGGGTCGCTTGTTGCAGCATAGTATTCATATGCATAGAAAAATTTTGCACTTGAATCAGGCTTTGCAATAAATACCCTAGTTCGCCTAATAATCGATTGGTAAAATCAGAAGATTGTTTTAAAGTTTTATGTTCATTGATCTCCGACAGAAGATTATTGATTCTTTCGTAACTAGAATTTACAGCGTCGAAGGTCTGCGCAAAACCAACCAAATTCATTTTTGTCCATTCTTCAGTGTACCCATATAAGTCTCTTAGTGCGCTATTTGGATTTTTTGCTTCGATTTGCTCCATCGCAATTGCAGGAAATTTTTGCAGGTAGTATTCGTAACGATCTAAGAAATCACTAGGATTGAATCCATTTTTTAGCATTTCCTCAAATTCTTCTATGGAGTTTGGAGCCCAAACTCGAGCATCTTTCACTTGGGTGTTGTTATAAATATCGGAAAATAAGTTTTCACCCGTCATTGCAGATAATTGGTTTGTTAAAATTCCAGATTGCATCAAAGCCTCTTCATAATGCGTTTGCATTTGAGACAATTGCTTGTCTAATTCACTTAACATTGATACCATTTTTGAAATGGCAACATTATCAATCACAGGGGTTGCAGCATAAACTTGTGCAGACAAAATGAACATAAACATCGTCATTAGTTTATTCATGATTTTTCTCCCGACATTTTCTGATATAAACAGGCAACCACTTTTCAACTTCATCTCCAACCTCTCTGCGAATTTCATCCAGTAAAATAGCCTTTTTCATATCTCCAGATAACACAGAAATCATAGCCTCTAAACCTGCAAGCGGAATCGTTGCGAGAGTAGAATGCTCACCTTGTTTTAATAGAAAATAATGAGATGTTTTTGGTGTATTTTTAATAAGCTCATATTCTTTATCTGAGAGACCCAATAAATTTGAATACACTTCGCGCGAGGCCTGATGATTAGGAAAAAATATTTTGGTTTGCACGTTGGCATTAATAATTTCAGAAAGCTCAGCATATTGATTCAACTGTTCTGGATTTTGAGTTAGAAAAACAATGATCCCATTCAATCTTCGAATGGTTAATATCCATTCTTCTAGAATCTGCCTAAACATTTTTGAGCGTAATAACGACCACCCTTCTTCTAATACGATAATAAATGGTGCATGCTGAGTCTGCTGCATCGCATGTCTGATGCGCATCAGTAAATAAAATAGAGTAGGTGCTAATGCAATCTCATCTTTTAAGACCACCGTCATGTCCATGCCTATAATCGGACCTTGTAAAGAGAATTGATCTGCAATAGCACCAAAGTAATGAGCACGGCTCCCGTCGTTGTGCCAAAATCGTAAGCGATCTTTTAACACTGTCGTTTTAAGTGAGGGTGAGAGTTCGGTTATATTTCTATGTTCAATTGGATTTGCGTAAATTGTATCGATGGCTTCATGAATCGCATGACGATCTTCAATACTCAATTCTTCACCTTGCGAGCAAAGCAGCATGCTGATCCAGGATTCTAGATCTTTCCGATTTTCGGGCGTGTCTGGCATTTGTAAAGGATTAAAAGCTTGAGCGTCATGACCAATGCGCACATAATTTCCACCCAATGCGCGAATAAAGGGTTCACTGCCTCTTAAATAATCAAAAAAGAAGATGCGTAAACCATCTTTTAAAAATTTTGTGCTTTGCGCTAAAAGAAAATCTGTTAATAAGGTTTTACCTGAACCCGTCAGTCCATACACGGCAGTTGACCCTACTTTATCTGTATGAAAATTGAAAAATATATTTCCGCCACTGGCTGATGACATTAAACACACGGGCTGTCCCCAGATGCTTCCTTTGATATGACCGCGATAATAATTATTAAAAGTACACAAGTCAGAAATATTCCGAGTACTAATTAACCCTTTCCTCATCAAATACTGCTGATTACCAGGAATCGCGCCTAGAAAGGCTAATTCCAAATTTAAATCCTCTCGGATGGTGTGAATCCCTACATCTATAAATGCAGCATCCGCTTTAGCAACAAGGCGCTCGAGTTCATGCGGATTATGACTGATACACATTAACGAGAGTGTATGATCACCATAAGCAACCTCGCCGCATGCTAATTGATCTTCTGCTTGTTCTATTTGGGACAACTGTGTAAGCGCAGGATCGTTTGAATTTTTAAGCCTAATTTCTTGCTTTTGCATATCTGTCAGAACAACTTGCTTATTTTTAGGCATATAGCTTTGAGTTAAAATAAATCGTCCAGGTAATGC
>CAZPAA010000010.1:15206-16991 GCA_964584425.1 uncultured Gammaproteobacteria bacterium
TGCAAATTTTGTTTGCCCGCAATAGGCTTTTACCCCTAATATTCCTGAGTAAATGTTGCCCATGCGTAAAATGTGTTTATCCGCATAAACGCGTGTTGCGGGTAATATTTTTGAATAGTCGTGTGTTGTTAAATATATTTCCCTCTCGGTCAAATTAATTAAATATGAAACAAACGCTAAAGGCTGCGAAGCAACTCCACATTTTGACTCATATGTAGACAATAATTGTGGCTGATACATTTTAAGCGCATACATAAATCTGTGCACCACGTCCATTAATGATTTTTTTGCATCAGCCAAATAGGCTCTAACTTCACGATCTTTTTTGTTAAAACTTAAACCATCTAAAAATGACAAAACATTTTCACCTGACGGACCTTGATGGATAATTGTTAAATAATATTCTTGATAGTGCTTATAATCTTTAAAATGTGCAGCTCGATAAGCACTATCTAATTGCTCCGCAAAGCCACTGTGAAAATCTCCGCTCGGATAATAATCATCCACTTTTTGTATCGCATGAAAATAAATCGCATATTCTCCCGTAGATACTGAAGTGAACAAATCTGACCATAACGTTTTATATTGATTGAGCTCCTCCAGCGTTTTAGTTTCGCCATACAAGCCTGCTAATTTAATAATGGCCAATAGATGATCTTGCTTAGTGCGTAGTAGATGTTCATCATAATGCCCAATCACATTAATATAATTTGACATTTTAAGATCCATTTTGGCTAATTCGGCCGCAGGTGGTTGATTTTTTTTTAACTGCATCATTTCACGCACCATAATTTCTAGAATTAAAGTATTTTTTCACGCCCCAAGGGCACACCCCAATTTGTTGCATACGCATAAAGAAAATATCTAACGCCCAAATATCTCTTCTACATAAACAATGACAAACGGCATAAAACAGTGCTAATAAAATGGCAACAAGACTCATACTATCAATCCAAATGAACGCAACACATCCACCAATCAGCAGCACGATAAAAGTGTTGTACGGCAGTCCACAAAGCATCGCGCGACGCGTGAGTGCCAAAATAACGGGTGTAGTTAGATTTTGTGTCTGTTTCATCTCAAGCTCCCGTGATTTTTTGCGCAATAAACGCAGCGCCGTAAATAAGGCCAATACCAATCAAAATGGATCTTAAAAATGAAAAAGGGATACGACCGCTCATGCAAACAAATCCCGCGATCACAATGGCAAGTGTCCCTGCAGCCAAACCGATATCATCCGTGAGCCATCCTGTTATATTGGCCAGTGCCTGATAGATTGCGTCATCCTGCGCATAAGTTGCGGGTGAAAATAAAACTAAAATGCTCAAAATAAACCACATAATGCCTCCCTGCTTGGATTTACCCATTTTGATGCACGGTTAACGCTAATTTTTGTCATTAACCGTGCACCACTACTGTGCTGGGAAATCACACTTTTCTATTTATTGCATGTCTTTCTATGTTATAATGAACAAATACATTTTTGAGTCCTGCATACTCATACAAAGTATCTAAAAAGACTTAAAAGAACATTTATGATTTTGTTTTAATGTTTTTAAGTATTTACTAGTCATTAATGACGTACATTATTGATCTAGCCGGGCTTGCCTGTCAAGCTTTTTTAACAACTTTTTTTTAAAAATATAGGTGCAATAGTGAGTGAACTAAGCCAAGTATTGGGTCATCTTTTAAAAGTATCTGGAAATTTAAGCGGAACAGAACTAGCAAGACGCGTTGATTTACCGAGTGCAACAGTGAATCGTTTAATTACTTGAACAGTTGTAA
>CAZPAA010000011.1:0-16720 GCA_964584425.1 uncultured Gammaproteobacteria bacterium
TGAGTCGTACCTTGAACTTCCACACTACCGGGGGCACTTTTTAATGCACGATCCAATGCGCGTTCATCAGCGACTGCTGCGATGCCAGATGATTTCGCATTTCTTTGCTGAGTTTCGCCGTTATCCGATGTGATGAGTAAGCTGTTAAGCACTTCATACGCCGTTAGTTTATAATTTGTTTCTACTGCCATAATCTTTTCCTCACTACTCAAAATCACTACGCAACATGGCTTTACGAACTTCTTCATCAAACACTAACCATTCACGTAACGGAACTCTACGACCATCCTTGCTCGGCAATAAACGTTGCCACACGATAGCACGCACCAATTCGATTAAATCTACTGCACGACCGTGACGTTCTTCAGCGGGAAAGGCTGCGATCATGCGGCGCAATGTATCAGCAACACCGTTACTGTGTACGGTGGTATATACGACGTGCCCGGTTAATGCAGCATCAATTACGGATGCGATTGTTTCTTTGTCGCGGGCTTCGCCGACTAAAATGTAATTGGGTTTACGACGCAGTGCGTTACGTACTGCGGATGGAAAATTCGGTAAATTTGCAGGGATTTCGTGTTGTGCCATCATGGTGTGGGGTTGTTCTACGTTGTCGTATACAAATTCAATTGGGGCTTCGTAGCTTAATACTTTGCCGCTTTGGGTTTCTAAAATTTCGCGCATGACTGCGGCCAATAATGTGCTCTTACCAGAACCCGTTGCGCCAGCAACAATCACGATACCTTGTTCGGGAATAATGCCTTCCAATAATTTGGGGGGTAAATTCATGTCTTTTAAATAAGGAGGATCAATTGGGATAGTCCGCATGGTGATTTGGATGCCTTCGTGCCCTTCTACGTGACAACCGGTGCCGTTCACGCGAAAACGATAACGCTCTCCGCGGGAAGGTTTAATTTCATAATGGGTGTCTAAATCGGTGCCGCTTAAAATTTGTGCGGTACCATTGGCGCCGTAAATAAGATTGAGTAAACCTGAGACTTCGCTGTGGGATAATTTATGTTCGGTGACACGACGTAAGCGGCCGTGAATATCGGCAACAACTTGATCGCCGGTTTGAATCGTAATATCTGAGGCTTCATTGCGAACGCAAAATAATAATAAATCATCCAGATCGGTTTCGTTGATCCGCGAAAGTTGTTTAGGATATTTTAATGTACTTTCAACTGCCATCTCTTTCTCTCTCCAGCTTTTCTCCCTGGAGAGAAAAAGCTATTCTGGTTGCGTCAATGCAGGATCCCACGTTTTACTGTCAGCCCGTAGCGCTGGAAGCGCCTCGATGGAGAGAATGCGATCATTAATCGACAGCTCTTCACCCCCACCCGTAACACCCAATTGTCGATGTGCTACTTGCGGTGCGCTTACCATATTTTGGGCTAGTAACATTCGATAACGTATCATGCCCTGGTAATCGCGTTTTAATCTTGCCAAATTCTCCGTGTAAATCAGGTCTGCTTGTTTTATCCCTTCAAACCAACCTTCTTCTACTTCTTCTTCCCAAACTTCTTGTTCTTCATCTGTTTTGGGCCATAAAGAATCATCAGGTAACGGCGGACGTACATCGTCCATAATCAGGTAATCTCGCCATGTTGGCGCTAGAGTCACAAATCGCGCCTGCCTGATAATCCTATAATTCCTATCTGCCACTCTTAACACGTTAGGAGAGGATACCGTTAAGGAATCGCGACTCTCTACTAACACCGGGGGCAACACATTATCATCTAAGAGCAGCGCATGAAAATGAAAAATACTGTTTAGATGCTCTTCCTCTGCATACAGCGATTTATTAATCTCGCCGCCCCGATACGCTAACCCACTCCTTGCGCCTAAACTTCTGGCTGTATCCCTGACTGCTTCAAGACGGATGCTGTTATTCGCTCCATCCTCATCTTCTAGTTCTCTTACGTCTCCGCGCAGGGCCTCTAAATTGCCCAATTCATCATTGGGGTCTGGCTGAGGCTCAATAACTACAGAGGAACATCCTGTAAGTATCGCTGCCAATACCATTAATAGTATTTTCTTCTGACTCAGACCTACCAGCATGACCTACTTCCTAGTTAGTAAAATTAATCCAAATAATGCAGCTCTATCACACCAGAATCTGGGAAAATCAAGATATCGGCCCGTAAATAGACCTGGGCTCTCGCTTCACGTAATAATTCATGCGCCGTTATTTTGTCGCTTTCAATGGTGACTAATACAGGGATTGCAGGCTCATGTCCCAATACCTTCACCCGATAATGGGTTAATTTGGCCATTTCTTCTAATAAAGGCTCCACCGGACCACTCCAATCCACGCTTACAATACGTGACAATGATGGATAAATCGGTTCAGGATAAGGCTCAGCCTTAATTTCTAAAGCGGTTGGCTTTTTTGCACGTTCAACATCATATAATTCAATGATGGATCGATCTACTTTGTGTGCAGCGTTTTCGAGATGTTCGTTAGTTGTTAAAGGCGGTGGTAACGGTGTAGGCTCCCGAGGTTCAAAAGTGCAAGAAGCTAATAACAAACAACATATGATAATCAGCGTGTATGCCAAACGGGTATGATATTGGGATTGTCGTAGCATCATGTTAATTTTAAATCCTCTTCAATTCACAATTCACAGCAATAGCTATGCCAAGTTTTAAGCATAAACTATAGACACCTTGTCAGCAACCCAAAACTAATATAGATTTTCATTAGCGTTTGCGGATAATTAGAGGACTTACGCAAAACCATTTGTAGGGACGCAACATGTTGCGTCCCAGAAATGGCGAGAGTCACGCATCTGTGATTTTACCGACACTTGGACGCAACATGTTGCGTCCCTACAAATGGTTTTGCGTAAGTCCTAAATTAAAGAATAAAAGAGAGAGACAGAAAATGGTAGATATGGGACGCGCGTTATTACTCGTTGCACAAGAAATGAAACTTGGATTTGTACTACATGGCAAAGCATTAACACTCGATGAAGTGTTTGCTGAGAAAGGCCTATTACCATCGTTAATGCGAAGGTCAGATCAACTCTCATCATTTTGTTTGGGCTATGGTTTAGGTTTAACCTTTGAAGAAACAGCTTCAGCGCGTCTGGGTGTTGTTGTTAAATATAATGAAGAAGTGCCGAATGCAATGCGCCTCATGTGCGCCACTGAAATTTTATTTGAATTGGCTGAGTCTGCTTCTGATCGCAATAAAATTGCGCTTGATGATTTAATGTATGATTAAAGGACATTCATCATGTTAGATCTGCCGGGCATAGAACCGCATCATATTCCGCCCATTGCACATACACCCGTGACTTTGGCATGCATTCATGAGACTGCAAACCGATTTGAGCTTCCGGTATTGTTAATTCAAACCATTTTGAAAGTGGAAGGCGGCGAAGTCGGTAAGGTTAATCATAATACCAACGATACGTATGACATAGGTCCCATGCAAATCAATAGCATTTGGCTACAAGAATTTGAACCTTATGTCAGTCCTTCACAAATTCTCTATAATGGATGTGTTAATGTGCAAATCGGGGCTTGGATTTTAAGATCGAATATTAATAAAGCACGAGGGGACTTTTGGAAGGGGGTTGGCAATTACCACTCAGGGACCCCACATTTACACCGTAGATACCAAGAGAAAGTGTACGCAATGTCTAATCATTTATTAAATCAGGAATAAACTATGCCACCACCAGGACAAGGCGGAGGAGGCGGTGACCAGAACCAAGGTTTAGATCTACTTTGGGGTGTTGCTTTTATTGTGATCGTCATTTTGGCGCTGTGGTTTTTTGCCAGAGGCCCTATTCTGCAAGTGATTTTTTATATCAAATTATTTGAAATCCAAATCATCAGCATTTTTACCGACAGTCTCGAACAAACGCGCATTGCCATTAGCCAATACCAGAATCATCCTACTTACGTGAGCATTGATCAACTCGGCGTTTGGTTCAAACAAATTGGCATGCCACTTCGTTTTGTGGTGGCACCGATATTGGTGATATTAGCGGCGATTATTTACTTCACTCATCCGACATTAAAATTTAATAATGTATTTACGATTCAAACGCTGCGGGAATCTGAGAAAAATAATTGGCCACAAATTACTCCCGTCATTCATCAAGATATTGCTAAAGAAGACATCGATGAAGGCAAATGGGCGATGAGCCCCTCCCCCATGCAATTTGCGAAAAAATATCGTTTGCTGGAAGAGTTACCCGTTATCAATCAAAAATCTTATATGCAGAAGAAAACTGAAGTGAAAGTGATTCAAGATCGCGCTGAACAAGTATTTTCGAAACAATTAGGACCCGTGTGGCGCGGCATTGAAAAAGCGCCGATGCATGCGCGTGCACTCTTGGCGATTTTTGCTGCGCACAGTAATCAAGATAAAAACAATGTGCAAAAACTGACCGCGCAACTCGCACAATCCAGTGTGACTGGGAAATTAGACTTTACCGGTATCGATGAAGTGTTAAAAAAACACTATAAAGGGACTGCCATTCAACGCGCGTTACATGGTCATGCATATTTATATGGGGTTTTAGCCTCTACATTGGAAGTCGCACGCACGGGCGGTGTACTCAGCAGTTCTGATTTTCTTTGGCTAAAACCGTATGACAGACCCATGTGGTATATCGTAAATACCGTGGGGCGTCGTACTTGCATGAGTGAAATTGCAGGCGCTATCAGTCACTGGATGGCGGAAAAAGCCATCGGCCGCAAGCTGACTCAACCGATGGTGAAAAATGCGGTGAAAGGTTTGGAGCTTGCAATTAAAGATATCGTTTACACCCCTGACGAACCTAAACAAGGCAGTTAATATGGCGCAATATACCCGTGGTTTAGAACAAAAACACGAACAACGTCCGCAACAACTGTTGCGCGACACGCGTCCACTCACCAAACGATTTTTTGATTTTATTCGTAGCCCAATGAGCGCGGTGATGATTTTAGTGTCGATGGCAGCTGCTGCATATTTGCTACCCGGAGCCAATGATATCATTTTGGTATTAGGCATTGTTTTATTTGGTTTATGTGCATTTAAGCATTCCTCTTTACCCTTTCGATTGCCACAGCGTTCTGGATTGCCTGATTATAACGATCTCAAACCCGGCTCGGACAAACCCTATAAAGCCCGCGGTATTTGCTTTTATGGGAATGAAATTGCCACCGGTGAAGAACTCTGGTTTAGCAACGAAGACATGCGTACGCACACGCTGATTTTCGGTTCAACCGGTGCGGGTAAAACCGAAACACTGGTTTCACTTGCCTATAATGCGCTCGTCCAAGGCAGCGGCTTTATTTATGTCGATGGTAAAGGTGATAACTCTTTATTTGCGAAAGTATTTTCTATGGCACGGCAAATGGGTCGGGAAGATGATATTCTGCTCGTCAATTTCATGACGGGTGCACGTGATATTGTGGGCCCGCAGCCGAAGCGTATTTCGAATACGATGAATCCGTTTTCTTTAGGGTCTTCCAGTATGTGTGCGCAATTGGTGATCAGTATGATGGATGCATCCAGCGCAAGTCCAGACGGTGATATGTGGAAAGGCCGTGCGATTTCCTTCGTTGAAGCATTAATGCGGATTTTATGTTATGCACGCGACAGAGGAGATATATTGCTTGATGCACATTCCATACGTCAATATTTCCATTTACCTAAACTCGAATCGATAGTACTCGATAAAAAATTTCCGCTCGATAATGAACGCAGCGTTAGTATTGAAGATGCACCCGATGTGGTATTAGATCCGATCACCAACTATTTATATACTCTACCGGGTTTTGATAAAAATAATAAAGGCAAACAGCGTGGTGAAGTATTTGAGCAACATGGTTTTATCGTAATGCAATTGACACGGGTATTTACCTCTTTAGCGGATACTTACGGTCATATTTTACGGGTTGATTTACCTGAAGTAGATTTTCGTGACGTCGTATTAAATCGTCGTATTTTGGTTGCGTTGTTACCGGCATTAGAAAAATCTCCTGAAGAATTATCCAACTTAGGTAAAATTATTGTGGCTTCGCTAAAGGCGATGATGGCATCGGGTTTAGGTGAAGCAGTTGAAGGCACTTATGCCGAACTCATCGAGAAAAAAGTCACAAATGCACCCACACCGTTTTTATGCATCCTGGACGAGTATGGTTATTATGCAGTGAAAGGCTTTGCGGTCGTACCTGCGCAGGCACGTTCGCTTGGCTTCTCTGCAATTTTCGCCGGGCAAGATTTACCTGCATTTCAAAAAGCGTCGAAAGAAGAAGCATTGTCCATCGGTGCAAACACCAACATTAAGATCGCGATGAAATTAGAAGACCCCATTGAAACCTGGGATTTCTTTAATAAAACTGCAGGCGAAGCTTTGGTCACCCAAACTGAAAGCTTCCATACCAATGAACGCAGTATGACCAACACTTATTTAGATACCCGCAGCGCGCGCGTTGAAAAACGTGCACGGGTCGATTTACTAGATTTAAAAGATCAAGGTATGGGCGAGATGCATATCTTCTTCAAATCTAAAATTGTACGTGCAAGATCATTTTTTGCGAATCCACCGCCGGTTAAAAAAATGCGCTTGAATCAATTTTTAAAAGTGAAACCGCCAAGTGATGATGAAATTATTGAATTGCTTGATAGATTAGTACACTTTGAAAATGTATTTAAAGAACCTGAGCTTTTGAATATTCATCCGCATATGGATGAAGATTTAGTATTTGTATTAAATGATATGCAGCAGCATGCAGATCTTGCGATTGAAGAGCGCGGCATTGCCGGGATAAAAACCCTGTACGATAAACAAAATTATGTAGCGCCGATTGTGGATGAAGAATTAGAAGCTGCCATCTCCGGTATGGATATTTTAACCCAGCCGCTGCCCTCACTCGAAGAAATGGAAAATATCGATCCATTAGAATTACTCAATATGCCCACTTTTGCCGGTGCGCTGCTCGATAAAAATGAAGTGCGTAAGCAAGTAGAAACCATTGAGCGCTTCTACGGTGTACCACGCGCAAGAACGCTAGAAGCTGCGGTGAAAATCCTAAAAGATTTACGCAAAGCCACCAAATACCCACCGGGTAATGTGCCTTCACCCGATAAAGAAAAAGTCATTGCCTTAATGAATGAACTCGCAGAAAAATACGAGAAAATGAAAGGGCCGGGTGAAAGTACCTAGGTCTTTGAAACCTAAACAAGTCTAATCACTCCCCTCATCCGCCCTAAAGGGCACCTTCTCCCTGAGGGAGAAGGATCTCTCTAGTTAACCACAGGGGAATACGATTGAGATCCTTCTCCCTCGGGGAGAAGGTGCCCTTTAGGGCGGATGAGGGGGTCTCAATTTTTTAACAAATGATAATCTCTTTGATCTGAATTTCGATTTAATAAATTAGCTGCTGAATTTAATAAAGAACTCAGGGTGAAACGTCTGCGGTTTTGGTGTGCTGCAGTTGAAACATTCGATGGCGCAGCACTTGAATTGCCTTTTGCAAGTACCACTGCAGCTGCATTTAAATCATCCCAGGCTTGGTGTAATTTTTCATCTAACCACTCTTCTTCACGCAATTCATTTTTCATGTCCTGCGTCATCGCGGAGAATTCAATAACAATTTTCTCATCTATTCCGCTGCTCTTACGCTCGCTGCAAATGTATAATAATTGCATACACCGCGCTTTAGCATAAAGTTCACGTAAATCCCCGGGAATACCTTGTTTTTGCGACATCTGCGCAGGATCCATATGTTTTAAAATAGATTTTATTTTTTCTGGGTTGGCTTCCACCCCTTGCCCTAAAGAATAAGATTTGATTAATTCAAAAGCAGCCTGAGCATAAGTTTTAATCCATTCATGTATATTAAATGCATTGTTGCCAGTGGTTACAATCAACTGTATTTCCTGTGCAACACTATTCAAATCTAACGCGATGACTTTCTCATAAAAAATAACTGCATCTAAAAAATTATCATTTTCTGAATAAGCATTTGCTAAATTAAAACAAAAATTGGCTCTTTGAATTTGATAATGAAAAGTCAACTCATCATAAATGCCATTTAATTTTTTACGCGCCTCTTGACTGTGAAATTGTATTCTTGTAAATACACTTAAAGCAGCCACCCGATGATGTTTTTTGTTTTTTAGTTCTTCTTCATTTTTCTGTTCTTCTTTGTTGTTCTGCTCCTTTTCCCATAAAATAAGACCGAGCTCATAACAAGCCTTATAACAAGTGGAATTTGATTTTACCATGTTATGCTGCAAATAATTTTCTGCCATTTTAAAATACTGTTCAGCAATTGTTAAATCTCCTCGAGTTTTATAAATCAAGCCTAACTCATAAGCCGCTCTAGGAATTTCATTACATAAAGGCATTAATATTTCGATGGCCTCGTCTTCATTTTTCGAAGTTCCATAGCCACGTATTAAAAAAATCGCATAATCTACTTTTTCTTCTCTCAGTGCATTTTCAGATTCGGCAACCATTTTACATAAACTAAATGCAAGCTCTAAAATGGTTTGCATTTTAGCTGTGTTTCCATTTTTATCTAAAAATACTAGGCGAAGCAGGCCAAGCCAACACATTCTTAGCACCTTGTTTTTGGGCGGATAAGCTATTTCTTCATCGGTGCTATAATCAGCGATGATTTCACGGGTTTTAGCAAATGGAAAAAATTTATTTAATTGAAATACCATTTCAGGCAGCATGCCTTCCAAAATATTTTTTGCATCCAGTTCACGGTTATGCTTTAAATGGTCCCCCACTTCATTCATGATACCGGCTAGTTTGTCGAAAATATTAGACATTGGGAGCCTCCTAGTTTGGTTTATTCCTCATACAGACATAAAATTCATTCATGATGCTCGTTACGGTATTGTTGACGGGATTACCAGCTTGCCAAGTACCAAATGAATATTTGCGATAAGCACGTGCAAGCTCTGTCCTATTCACTCCATTTGCAAAATCCGTTAAATTAAAGGATTGACTGAGAATATCCACATATTCAGGTTTTAAACATTTTTTCAGTAACGGTTGTGTTATCCAATCCATGGGCGGGAACATATTTTTAAAACCTATCAATGAAAATCCAAATGCGATTTGATTTTTTGCATATTTAAAAAATTGACTGGCAGGTTCAAATATTTTTCCAATGCCAAACTGAACGCCGCGTGCAAAAAGATATTCTACGAAAGCATAGATTGCCACGTCAGATAATGTGCCCTCGACTGTGGCCATATTCACACCCACATAAACTGCGAGAGGAATAATCTCTTTTATCAATGTTTCAAGCCAAGCTCTAGTTTTAGGATCGCTGCTTAGTTTTGAACAATCAATCACATTGTTTACCATCAGCATCACATTACTACTCAGCCCCGCTGCTTTGCCCATCGCGGCGGTATTGGCATACAATAAAAATACACTGAGTGCAATTTTTGCTCCTTCAGGAAAACCATGGTAATCAACATCTAAATCACGCGTCTCACTAGGCTCATTTCTCGACATTTCTAAAACCACTTCACTGGCTTGATAAGGGACGGATTGATGCAGAAAATATGAAAATAAACTTTCGTCATAACATAAATCTTGCACAAATTGTTTTTGTGCGTCTTTTCTATGATTTTGTTTAGTTTCAAGACAGCGTTTAGCATAGCCTTTGACTAAACGTGATAATAGCACTTTTTTTTGGGCGTAATGTGTAACTTTTGGTTTGGTTTTATCGAGTGCATTGTCAATAAAGCCCAGCATTTGTGCAGAAAGCACAGTCTTGTCATTGCAATGATCGAAAATATAATCTAGCACCCATTGCGGTAAATGCTTGCTCATAGTTTCACAGTACTAACGGCACTACCACTACCACTACCACTAAAGCTTTGCATGCGTTCCAACTCTTTTTCACTTTGTGGGCGGTTGTTCGAGGTGAATACAATACCATTGTCATCCTTATTATTTTTCCAGCTAAAACAATTAGCAATTGATGCGCAGCACGCTTCGTCGGGTAAATCTTTTATTCTGGCATATTCATTTGCAATTGCTGTCCCAATCAATTTAATTTGATTAGATTGGTTTTCCTTGGCCTTTTCCTCTCTATCTCTTTTTATCAAAGCTTTATTAATAGGATGTCCTTTCACAGAATAATATAATTCCAATCCACAAATTTCACCTTTAACCATATGTCTTTCTAATATATTGGCAAAGGCTTTGGCCATTCTTTTCAGTTTTTTTTCAGGTGGATATTCTACATAAGGCACCCACGCTCTGTAAGAAAAATAATTGTACTGTTTCATTTGAAAATCAATATCTCCCTTCATGCCAGAGGCCGTCATTAGCGCATCGATCAGTTCACAAAATTTATCGCCTTCCGTTGAATCAAACAGTCTATAGCCCAGTTTGCTGTGACCCATACTCGTAGCGTGTCTAATCATATTGGCAAAAGAATTGAGATAATGACGACGGTAATCTAGCCCGAAATAAGTAAGCGTTGCAAATCCTATGGTTCCCCCAGGAACATACCCAGCCCAAGCCGGAAGACTTGATTTAATTTTTACATCCGGCGCAATGTTCAAAACCATATCTATTGGGACTTTGGGTAGAGTATTATAACCATCGCTGACACTCACCCAAATATCGGGTTTCTTTCCCGTACCATCGGGAATAAAATATAATACCGGATTGGTGGCATTATCCGCATCGGCTTGAGTAAAACCAGTGATATGATTTTGGAAATCACCGATTCTATAGATGCCAGCATGTGGATCATTACCGTAGTACAAAGTATAAACCACCGCTTGCGGGACATTATTACTCAGCGTATCAAAGTTTTGATTGCTGAGTGGTAAAGGGGTTTGATCATTGGCAGATGTTGCATCGTAAGTAATTTGCCGAGTGATCATATTGGGCGTTGGGAAAAATCTTGTACTGACATCAAACCAAGCCGATTGCGGGCCATTATAAGAAGATACTGCAACTTTAAAATTAGGATCTTGGTTAACACCGGATTGGTCTTGCACAATTTGACCGGTCAGATGTTGTTGCAACGTAAACTCGGTAATATCTGCTTGAATGATTTGCCCAGTTGCAGGATTAATTTGATTAACAGAAGCTGCCGCTGGATTTAAATTATTAATATAGATCTGAATATTGTCCGCAGTTGCACCATCTGGCGCAGTGATATTCAAATTAAATCGCACACGAGCACCTTGACCGGTGAAAAGACTCGCCACATTAATAGTTGGTGTGTAATTGGTTGTGGTGACATTCACAAAAACCGAACCTGTATCTGCCATCAAACCGCTGTCATCATTGGCAATAAATTACAAATTACCCGATTGCCGTTCATACGCTTGCACAGCACCTTGCAACCCACATAAAAGATTATTCATATCGGTTTGGCAATTCCCTACACCGTTAGTGACAAAAGTTAATGCGCCGGTGTTGCTATCATAAGTAACGGTTGCATTAGGCGGTGTGGGTGTGGTGGTGGATAGCACCATGATGCTGGGGGAAATAGTCAAAGTGACGCTTAGCTGCCCGCGTGAATAAGTGGTTTGTTGAACAGAAAAGCCAGGAATGTTGATGACTTGACCGATGGCTGCCTCGTTAACTGGAATGGTGTTTGGGGTGTTGAGGTTGGGTTTTATGCTGTAGGTTTGGTAGCAGATGTTGGTGTTACATTGATAGCCTATGGTGTAGCTACCATCATCAAAACCTGTGATAGTCATTCCTGATTGCGTAGTGGCATTAGGATCAACTGCATTAATGCCACCGTTAATTGTGTTATCCGAATTAACATTAATCACGAAAGCCCTTAAACCTGAAGCGGGAGGAAATGTTGAAACGGCAATACGCAATCCATTATTTTCTGTCGGCATCACACCATAATCAGCGCCTTGATAAAAAGTGACGCTTTGATTTGCAGTGACATTAACCGGCTTGCCCATTAATTGAAATGTTGGAAATAACGTGACATTTTGTATATAAAAATTATAGGTTGAAGTTCCTACAGTGGGTGAGCCCAAAAACACCAATTTCCATTGGCCGTTGGGTACTTGAATAAGTTTTGGATTTACACAATCATAACTTTTCAAGGTATTATCTGTCGCCGTTCCCTCATTTGAAAAAGCAAATGTAGAATTGAAGCTGTTAAATGCAATATGATTTGTGGTGCCAATTTGTTCTTGCCAAACCACAGTGCCTGAGTTATCCGGGTTCACGCCCACCCAACTATTTTTATTGATGGTGGTACCATTTGTGCTTACACGAGTTTCTGCAGGGTTAATGGGCGTAAAATTGTCACGCCCAAAAAATCTGATAGCTATTTGATAATTCGTACCCCCAACGATATCATTGGTTTCAAAAGTACCACAAAATCCCCCACCATTTAATGCGGCACCTCTGGGATTTCTGTGGTTATAAAAAATAGAAGATGGCAGGGTTTGAATAGAACCTGCAGCTACCAAACTATTAGTATAAGGAACAACATAACATTGAGTCGCTGCCGCAACTGTTTCATAAAGAAACACAGGACCACCTTCGGTTGCAATGATAAAAGGTCTGTCCGCACTCCAAGTATTGGCATCAACGGCAAGATCATTCAATAACAAGGGAATATTATTGACATTGAAACTATTGACGCCGATCCGCTGGTACGCAGATCCGGATATTGAGCCTGAAGCCGCTGTAACCATCGATCCATTGACCGTGGCAAAAAAAGGCTGACTCCCGCCCGGGAACCACTGAGAAATTTGTGTAGAAGCATTGTTACAAATAGGCAATGCGCGTCGCATCAACGCCGAGCTTCTTGCGTCAGTGCGCTGATGACTATATTGCAAATTGGACAGATTAGGTAATGCGGTGGCAACTGCCCCCGGTATCTTCGAGATTACAGTTAAAACGGTTGCACCGAATATGGTCTTTGCAGCCCAATCTAAGGCTTGTGTTGCATGCCATCCCCAACTTTTTTGAGAAGGTTTAGTAATCGTTTCTTTGTTTGGAATAGTTCGGTGTAGCGTTCTGGAGTTACTGGATAAATTCTTTTTTTCGCGCGAGACTTTAGAATCTTTGCCCATGTTGTCATCTCCTATTCTTTAAATTTATAGGCAATTTTAAGAAAGCTTCATTAATATAAGCAAGGAGATTTATTTTTTTTGTGAGAGATTGGTGTATTTATATGTAGGATATTTGCTATATAGCGGGGCCATAAAAAGTTTGTCAATAAACTTAAAGAATAGCCATCACGTCTTTCTCTTCTTTCAACGCCTTGAATAAATTTTTCAATTGTTCTTCTGACGTTGCATGAATAGTCACCGTAACAGATTGATAATTTCCTTCTTTAGATTTTTTATGTGTCAATTTACCTTCAAACGGTTTATTTTGATATTTGTTGATGATAGCAATCATGCGCGTGTCGAAATCATCCGATGCTTTCCCAATGATTTTGATGGGGTAGTCGCAAGGAAATTCTATGGTGGGTTTGTTTGGCATGGTTAACCTCAATAATTAAGTACTTTTAAACCAAGATATGAATTTTCATCGTTTTTAATCTGTTCTTTTTTTTCCACAGATTTTTTTGTTAATGCAAAGTTAAATCCATATAAAACCCATGCTTTCGTGGGCTGACCATCAGGATTTGGGTGATATCCACGGTTATTTTGATCTTCTAGCGTCTCTGCAGATGAGGGCTGTTTTGTAGACACCTTCGGCTCTTGAGCAGCATGCGGTTTATAATAATATGATGAATATTCATGAAAATTTCTATTATCTGTTTCCTTAAAGAATTTTTCCAAACAAGTTTCTTCTTTTTCCAATGTTTGTAAAAAAATTTGCTTTTCTACTACTGGAGATATTAACTTTTTAAATTCTGCTTCATGTTTTTCAAGAAAGGATTTCATTTCTTCTTCATATTTTTTTTCATCAACTTTAATTTTATCAAGCAGAGACTTAATTTTTGCTGAAGATTCAGCAAGGATGGCTTTTAGCCCGTCTATTTCTTCTTGGGTTGGTGCAAATACGTTCACGGCTCCTATTGCAGCTTGTAACGAAAAGTCAGGCAAGATGGATCCATCATTCTCTTCATTATCTGTCAATTCTCTTTTTTGGTCTTTAATATTGTGCCTCTCAATAATTGATACTTTGGCTTTTCCTAGACCTAATTTTATTGGCTTGATTCATTTATCGCAATAGCCAGGGGATTACAACTTGACATTAATGGCGAGGTTTCACGTTTGACGCGGGAGGATAAGAGCCTGGAGCGTATTTTGGTTTTTCCAGTTCGCATTCATAGATTTTTTGCTGATCATCAGGATATAACTGTGAGCATTCCATTGGATCTTCGGGTGGGTTTTCTAATAACTTACTTTGGGTTGAGCCGTATAAACCTTGTTGGGTGTCTTTGACAATTTCATTACGAATGTCAACAGGCGGTGGATTTGCGGTATTGCTTGGATCACCTGAACCACCAGTGCCATCGCCGCCATTTCCACCGTTGCCGCTATTACCACCGCCGGTATTACCGCCACCGCCGCCTGGGTTATTAGGGCCTAAATCAACCAGGAATGTACACATGCTGCCACACCAAGTTAAATAAGGGGTTGAAGGGTCTATCGTCGCGTCATTTGGATTTGCAGATTTGACACCCCAAGGACTGTTTGCATTGCCGATATTAAATGCGGCTAACATTTCATTGTCGGTACCTGCGTTGGTCATGTTGGCTGTGGTGAGGCCTACAATGCCTGAATTAGCAGCATTACCTGTCCCCTCGGTCTGATTAGAAGTTTCTGTATTCCAATAACCATTAGTAACCAAGCCTTGTTGATCACCTGCAAATCCACCTGCAGTTGGATTAGCCCCCGAAGCCGTCACCGCTCCCGTTGAATAAGCTGACGTAATCGTACCCGAATTGCTACCCACAAATCCGCCGACTTTATCAACACCGCTCACGGCACCGATAGAAAAAGAATTACTAACACTACTGAGTGCATCGGAAATAATACCGACTAAACCACCGACATTTGTTCCGCCTGTAACAGTGGCATCTGCAGCAGATAATTCCAATGTGGAATTAGTCAAGCTACCCACCACTCCCCCGGCATTCATGGCTGTATCTGCGCCGGGTATACTGGTATCCCCTCCCGTTATACTAGTATTGTTACCCACAAATATTTGTGATGCAGTGCTATCAATCATTGCACCCACGGCGCCGCCCGTATTATTTTTACCACTAATAGAACTATTGGTTACAATTGCATTATTAAGCGTACTATGATGTTGCATCTGCCCCACGACTGCGCCGACATTATCTATGGTAGGTGCACTAATGTTTATGCCACTTAATTGAATATTTTCTAGAGTTGCTCCATCCGCAACGCCAAATAAACCTATCGGTTGTCCGGCATCATTTACAAAATTTAAATTATTAATGGTGTATCCATTACCATTAAATGTGCCCATAAAGGGATTATTTAAATTTCCGATAGATTTAAAATCAAAATTATTGCCACCTTCATTTAGATTTGCACCTAGAGCAAATGAATAATGAGAGACATTATTGGTCGTACCGGACAAATGATTCGCAATATAGGCTAAATCATCGATTGTATTTACCAGCATATACGCATTGTATTCACCACTACCCATTGTGACATAACCAAGACCCTTATAATCAATCTGCTGCATATTATTAAAACCAGTTTGACCGTTTTTATTCATTGCATTATAAAAAATATCGACATTGCCAGTACTCAGAGAAATCCCCCCAGCACTTCCAAAAACCACCGTTCCACTATTCGTCGCCGCATTATCCGCACGTAACGTTAAATTACCACCAGCGGAATTACTAATTTTTGCATTAATACCAAGATCATGCGCAGAAGACAACGTTAAAGATGAATTTTTATCCCAAAACATATCTGCATTAATAAACAAATCCCCGAGATCATTATTCGCTGGATCAGCTGTCGTCGCGATTGTCACATCAGTATTATTCTTCAACGCATCAGTATATTGCGCAACATTAGTACCATCCACTGTATAAGTACCAGGATCTAATAACCAGCTACCATTATGACCACCTAAGCCACCGCTCGCATTTACACTGGCACCCGTCACGGTTAAAAAATGTTTACCGGAAGTTTCAACCAAACCACCATCGCCACCGTGCGCGCCGCGCGCTAGAATATCACCGTGAAATTCTGTGGTATCATCTGACCACACCACGACTTTACCGCCATCGCCTTGGCGGGTTGCATCTGCAGAAATGGTGGTATTATTTACTGTTGTGGTTTGCGCGTTTGCGAGTTTTCCAGCGCCTTGATAATCACCACCTACCAGAACGGTACCACCGCCTTGATCGCCACTGGCAGTAAGCGTTGTTTTATTTTTTGTATTACCGATTGTGACTTTATCGCCGGTAATATTGATTTCACCGCCGCGCTCACCTTTGTTTAAGCCAGACGCATCGACCAGGCCCGCAACATTGATTTCTTTCGCACCGCCGAGCACAATTTTTCCATTCACATTTGCAACCGATTTTGCTTCAACAATACCATCCATGTTGATCACACTGTGCACTGCATCATTCACTGCTTGCGCCGTTAATAAAATACTTCCCGCATTTGCGCTAATCCTGCCGTTATTATCGATATGATAAAGTGGCGCCTCGGTGGCTTCACCGAGATCAAAGCGAATGAGTTCATCGCCATTCCTATCGAACTACCAGCAATAGCCCGCCCCTACCC
>CAZPAA010000012.1:0-10774 GCA_964584425.1 uncultured Gammaproteobacteria bacterium
ATCACCGCATTCTAAAAGCACATTGTCTTATCGAATTAAAATTAGAAGCGTTTAATCATGAAAATATTGGTCAATTAAATTCTTATTTAAATTATTACCACAAACATGAAATAACTCCTGGTGATAATCCACCTATTGGATTATTACTTTGTACAGAAAGAGATGAGGCGCTTGTTGAATATGCGATGACGGGGTTAAGTAATCAATTATTTGTTTCAAAATATCAATTAGAATTACCTAATAAAGAAGAAATTAAATCTTTTCTAGAAAGCATTCTGCGTCAAAATCCAATTTAAACAAATAAACCAACTGAGCCAATAACAATCGAGGACTAGATCTACTGTGGCAAGCTATGTGGGGATTCATGAAGACCCGGGGTTTTATTTTTGTGTTTCGCGTATTAATATTAGGATTTTAAAGGAACGCTATATGTCCACCCAAGATATCCGATGGAAACAACGCGCCGCGCAGTTTGAAAAAGCATTTGCTTTATTACAAACCGCTATAGCCCTTGAAAGCCCATCCATTATTGAACGCGCCGGCTTAATTCAATTTTTTGAAATGGCGTTTGAACTGGCTTGGAAATTATTAAAAGATTACCAAGAAGCTGAGGGGTTCATGATCAAAAGCCCAAGGGAAGCGATTAAACAAGCCTTTCAATCAGGGCTTATTGATAATGGCCATGATTGGGTAGATGCATTGGATGATCGTAACCTCACGACACACACCTACCAAGAACAAATTGCGGTAGCGGTCGAGCAAAAAATACGAAAAACCTATTTCCCATTATTGCAAGCATTGCACCATAGTTTCACCCATAAAATGGAGTGAGGGGATGTCAAACCCTTTACAACACACCGGCCTATCGGATAAGGACATGATGCTGATCCGGCAAGCCATCCAAATGCTTCCCGAAATAGAACAGGTGATCTTATTTGGCTCTCGTGCAAAAGGCACGTATAAAAAAGGCTCGGATGTAGATTTGGCGATTAAAGGCCGAGCCGTTAACTATGACACCGCGCTTCACTTGGCCCGCATTCTCAATGAAGAAATGCCCTTACCGTACTTTTTCGACGTGGTGAATTATCACAGCATCACCGAGACTTTGTTGCTTCAACATATTGACAGGGTCGGGATCAGCATCTTGTGAAACAAAAAAGGCGCTCGATGGGGAGCGCCTTTTGATTTGCCTGACAAGGTGCCATTTAGTTTGCAGGGGGGTTGTTGTAGTACAACGCTGGGTATTTTCCGTCTTCGAATTTCCAGATATTTCTATCCCAGGTAACAAACGCAGCATTATCCGCATCTTGCATCTCATCCGTTGTCTTTGCAATAGAAATTTTATCTCCGGAATTTTTCTTCTCTACAGCATTTTTATCAAAATAGCTGTTGCTTCCAGTGACACGGGTGGAGCCATGAGCGTCTTTCTCCCCGATAATCGCTCTACCATTTTCATCACCTTCTGGCTTAACGCGGCCCGCAGCATAGACATTGGATAAAGTAATTTTCTTATCGGTAGTCGCATTTTCTTCTTTTGCACGACCAATCAGCCCTCCCATATAAATACAGGTATTATCAAGGCCACCGTGCCAATAACAATCGGGGACGAGATCGACTGTGGCATAGCTATTGCTAATATTCAGTATCGCTTTAGGCTCAACCACGCCCACTAAGCCACCGCCTCTTTTATAGACTGTGATTTTCCCTGTGGCTGAAGATTCACTGATGTTCACGGTATTGTAATCCCCGGCAACATGCCCGATGAGCCCACCAAATCCACAAAGCGATTGATCGCTTAAATCACATTTATTACCAGTTGTATTGCTTAATTTTACGCTCGATTTGTTGATGCTGGTATCGGCTGAAGTTCGTCCAATCAAGCCACCGCCATAACCGTTTTTATTTATTAGCGCGTCCACCACATGCACATTAAACAATGTCGTTTTTGTAGCGACACCTACAACACCGCCGGTTACACCGGTGTCATCTAGGGGTTTATCAATATCGGGTCTAGCTTCAATTGTAAGATTAGAAATGGTGATGTTTGAGATTAAAGCAGAATCTGCAGTCGCCGCAATCAGACCTCGGACCGTTTTATCTCTACCGCGAACGGTCACATTAGAAAAATCTAAGTTTTTAATCAAAGGGTTAGATCCATTTTGCGCAGATAATGCTCTAAATAAGCCTACATCCTTATCAATTTCATCGTCATTATTTAGAAGGGTGAAATTTGAAATGGAGTAATTTTTACCGGTATATTTCAGCGCACCCATCGAATCCTCTTCATAAATGCCACCATCTATCGTGCCAGAAAAGCCTGCGTCCGTGCCATCAGATATAGGATTAATTTGCGCCCCATTGCAATCTAAATCTTGGCTTAAATAATAACTCCCAGTCATATCATTAGCGATACCCGCTAAATCACTACAATTTAATACTGCGCTACCCACTCCACTGCCGCTCGCATAAGAGACATTGAAAGCCGTTAATAATACCAGTGAGAACAAGGATTGACGGATCATAAGCCACCCCCATTTTTAAGTTATAAAAATCAACCATGAGTTGACCTTAAACCCCTCCAAAGAAAATTGCAAGTGTGATTACTGTCGATCAGACACCGCTGGGTCTGTCGCTGGGCACCTTCCCTTGCAAGCGCCGTTATTAGGCAAGCTCTAAATATTTAAGGTTTTGTGGCTTGTGTTAAAGGTTCTGGGAAGCCACTACGCTATATCTTGTAAAAAAAAGGCGCTCGATGGGGAGCGCCTTTTGATTTGCCTGACAAGGTGCCATTTAGTTTGCAGGGGGGTTGTTGTAGTACAACGCTGGGTATTTTCCGTCTTCGAATTTCCAGATATTTCTATCCCAGGTAACAAACGCAGCATTATCCGCATCTTGCATCTCATCCGTTGTCTTTGCAATAGAAATTTTATCTCCGGAATTTTTCTTCTCTACAGCATTTTTATCAAAATAGCTGTTGTTTCCGATGACGCGCATAGAGCCTTTTTGATCTTCATCCCCGATAATCGCCCTACCTTTTTCATCTCCATCCGGCTTTACTTTGCCCGCGGCATAAACGTTAGAAAGGAAAACTTTAATGCCATTATTATCTTCTTTTGCCCGCCCAACTAGACCGCCCGCATAAATACAGGTATTAAGAACACCATCCTGCCAGCTACAATCGGGAACTAAATCTACTGTGGAATAACTATTGCTAATCGTTAGTGCTCCAGAGGGTTCAACCACGCCCACTAAACCACCAATTCTTTTATAGACAGTAATTTTCCCCGAGGCTGAAGATTCACTGATATTGACTGTACTGTAATCTTCAATATGTCCAATGAGCCCACCAAACCCACAAAGACTTGGGTCATTAAGCCAGCACTGATTGCCGGTGGTATTGGTTATTTTTACACTTGATTTTTTAATATCCGCGATTAATGCGGCTCGCCCGATAAGACCGCCGCCATAGCCATTTTTATTGATTACAGCATCAGTAACATGCACATTAGACAGTTTGATACCTATAGCTAAGCCCACAACACCGCCCGTAACTCCCGTATCATCAAGACGTGTATCCAAATCATCTCTAGCTTCAATTTTAAGATCAGAAATGTTGATGTTTGAGATATCAGCTTTTTCCGCCTTCCCAGCAATCGTCCCACGGTTTGTTTTATCTCTACCACGGACACTTATCGTGGAAAAATCTATGTTTTTAATCGTCGGGGTAGACCCATTTTTGGAAGATAATGCTCGAAATAAGCCTACATCGTTATCTATTTCAAAGTCATTATTTATAATAGTAAAATTTGAAATCGAATAATTTGCACCCGTATATTTCAACTCTCCAGTCAACTCATCAACTGCATAAATACCACCATCCAGAATGCCAGAAAAGTCTGTGTCAACAGCATTGCGAATAGGATTAACCAGGGTACCTTGGCAATCTATATTGTCAGTTAAATAATAACTTCCGGTCATATCCATAGGGATAGTCGTTATTAAACTAAGACATGAAGAAATAGGTGTGCCCACTCCACTGCCACCCGCATAAGAAACACCGAAAACTGTTAATAAACCTACGAAGAACAAGGATTGACGAATCATAAGACACCCCCACATATAAGTTATAAAATAAACAAACATACTTTAAAGAATTTTTAGGGAATTTGCAACCCCTTGCAGCCCCACCGCCTATTACGGTAAACTATCGCTCCTTAAGTCCATTCTATTATGAGTTAACACCATGAAACCAGACATTCATCCTAAGTATCAAGAAATTACCGTGACTTGCGCCTGTGGCAATAAATTTGTCACCCGCTCTACCATGAACAAAGACCTGTTCTTGGAAGTCTGCGACCAATGCCATCCTTTTTACACTGGTAAGCAGAAGATTGTGGATACCGCTGGGCGTGTAGACCGCTTTAAGCAAAAATATGGTAATAAAGGCCAGCCTACTGCGGCAAATGAAGAAAAAAAGTAAGGGAATCAAATGGATAAGATCGCGGTTATCGGTTCAGGACGTGTCGGTGAAGCTACAACCTTATTTCTAGCCCAGCAAAATCTGGCGAAAGAAGTCGTGCTGTTAGATGTGAAGGGCGATTATGCTGCAGGTACTGCGCTGGATATCGCCCAAACTGCGCCGATTTTTCGTTTCGATACGCGCATTATTGGCTCTGGCGATATGAGCTTGGTGCATGATGCCCAATTGATCATCGTCACTGCCGGCTTCCCACGTAAACCGGGCATGTCCCGCTCTGATGTGTTGCAATCAAATGTGCAAATTATTGACTCAGTTGTAGACAACGTCGTCAAATATGCACCGAACAGCATGATTTTAGTGGTCAGCAATCCGGTGGATATCATCACTTATCGCGCATTTAAACAAGCGGGCTTTCCTCGTAATCGCGTATTTGGCCAAGCCGGTGTATTAGACTCCGCGCGCATGGCTACATTTATTGCGCTTGAAACGGGTTATTCTGCAAAAGATATCAGCGCAATGGTATTAGGCGGCCATGGAGATTCCATGGTGCCAATGATGCGCTATACCACGATTAACGGCATTGCCGTAGAGCGCTTTTTAACCAAAGAACAATCCGACGCCATCATTCACCGCACCCGTAATGGCGGCGCCGAAGTGTTGAAATTAAAAGAAATCAGTAGCGCTTATCAAGCGCCTGGTGCTGCAACTGTCGAAATGGTCGATGCGATTGTGCACGATAGAAAACGTATCCTTCCCACCGTTTGTTTACTGGACGGTGAATATAAAGAGCATGATATCGCCATGGGCGTTCCTGCTGTGTTGGGTAAACACGGTATGGAGCAAGTGGTTGAATTAGAGCTCACTGCTGATGAACAAAAAATGTTTAGTGCGTCTGTTAATAGCGTTCGCCAGGATGTGGATGCACTTGCGAAGTTGTGATCTGTCCTAATGAACTCCGGTGTTAAAAGTGAGGCAAAACTCTCTGCGAGCTACCGTCCAAACGGGCGCAGGTATGCGGGGGACTTCCCGTGCTCGCAAGCTCCGCGCGGGAAACCTCCCTCCGGCCACCCGTTTGGAAAGAGATCTGTTCGAAAGTTTTGCACTTTATCCGGATATTATTTTATCTAGATATTTAAATTGATTTGCCTAGTGAGATCCCCCTTTGGAAAAGGGGGTGCCCGCTTCGGGCGGGGGATTTAAGATTTTTGTGTATAATCAGACATTTTAAATCCCCCCTGCCCCCCTTTTCCAAAGGGGGATCCCCCTAGAGAGATCAATTTAATATCTGGATAAATTGCAAAACTCTTACCACTGAGAAACGTTCCAAACGGGTGGCCTTCGGTGCGCTTTTCGCGCGCAGCTTGCGAGCACGGAAAGGTTCCCGCATACCTGCGCCCGTTTGGACGATAGCCCGGAGAGAGTTTTGCCTCTTTCCCAATACACGGTAGCCAGGATAGAGTTTTGCCTTGCCTCATTTCATTTACCAAAAAGCCGCCCAATTACCCCGCGGCGCTTAGGCAAATTCACCGGTTGATGATACAACTCACTCGCCAATATCGCGCCAAAGAGAACAGCCGACCACGATAAATAAACCCACAACAAAAACACCAACAACAACGCCAACGCCCCATAAACAATTTGATAACTCGGAAACAATGAAATATACATTTGAAATCCATATTTCATCAGCTCAAAAATAAACGCCACCATAAATCCCGCTAAAAACACATGTTTTAATTTCACCTTCGCCTGCGGCAACCAAAAATACAAAGTGCTCACCGATAACCACGTCAATACAAATGGCAATAATTTAACGAGTTCGCTGATCCCCGATAAAATGATCGGATGTTGCAACCAGCTTAAGGATAAAAGCACGGCGCTCACCCCCATACTTAAACCCAGCAATAATGGAGACACGATCAACACCATAGAATAATGAACCGCTCTTTTGACTAAACAACCTTTACACACCGGTGTACGCCAAATTTGATTAAAACAAGCTTCAATACTGTTTAAAAGAAAAATCGCAGTAAACAAAAAAATAATTAAACTCATGCGCGAAAGCTTTGCGCTTGAGACAGCAAATGCATGCAAATAATGTTCAATTGAACTCACCGTTTGTGGGACAAAATTTTTCAGAATAAATGCTTCGATGCGCGCACTTTGATCGGGTACGATGCTGACCCAGCCGATTAGCGATATCACTAACGCCAACAACGGCGCGAGTGCAAATAAAGTATAAAAAGTGATGCCCGCCGCTTGAATGCTGCAATGTTCATTAGTGAAGCGTTTTGCACATGTGTAGAGTACCCGATGTGGCATGATTATCCGTTATTGCTAGGCTCTTGCGTTAATGCCACGACGATGGGTTTTGCTAAGCGCGCGTAATCAGCATAGGTCATTTTGATCACTTCTAGATGTGATCCTGCATTAAATGCAATGGTTTGATCTTGGGTGAGTTCTTGTGCGACATATAAAGGTAAATCATATAAATGTCCGAACGGTGGCATTGCGCCGATTTCGCAATCAGGGAAATGTTCGGCGAATTCTTCTTCAGTGGCAACGGATACTAAGTTTGCATTTCTTGCCTTTTTAACCAACGACAAATCTAATTTATAGCGTGCGGGTAAAACCACCATAATCATTTTGCCATCCGCCTTAACCATCACCGTTTTGGCTAATTCATAACCGGAAACTTTAGCCGCCTCGGCCACTTCTAGCGCGGTATATGCCAGCGAGTGACTGATTATTTGGTATTTGGCGTTATTATCGTTTAAGAATTTTTTGAGTTTTGTGTTAGGCATCGGTATTTTCCTTTCGGGTGCAATAATGCAAGATTATAGTACAGACCACAACAAAACCCTCTTCAAATTAGTGGCCACTTATAGCGGGCTTATAAGTGGCCACTATTTTTAGGAGGCATGATGATTATAGGCAGAACAAAAGAATTAGCGCGTCTTGCACATGTTTATGCTTCAAAAGAAGCAGAATTTGTCGTGGTTTATGGGCGGCGAAGAGTCGGGAAAACCTTCTTAATTAGGGAATACTTTCACCAACAAAATTGTTTATTTGTTCATGCAAAGGGGCAGCTTGGCAAAACAACTCGCCCATTTTTCACAAAGTCTGGCGCATTGTTTTGCACCCGGTATCGCGCTAACACCACAAAAATCATGGGAAGAAGCATTTAACGCCTTAAATCAATTCATTGCCAATGACCATAGCGCGCGCAAAGTCGTCATTTTTTTAGATGAGCTCCCCTGGATGGCCACCAGAAAATCGGGCCTGCTCAAAGCGTTAGATTATTATTGGAATCATTATTGGTCAACCAATCCTAGAATAATTTTAGTCGTATGCGGCTCGAGCGCTTCCTGGTTAATTAATCATATTATTTACAATAAAGGTGGTTTGCATAATCGCTGTACCTGTGAGCTTAAAATTGATCCTTTTACATTATCTGAAACCGGCGCTTTTTTAAAAAGCATGGGGGTTAAGCTTAATAGATCGCATATCTGTGAAATCTATTTAGCCTTAGGCGGTATTCCTTATTATTTGCGTTACATTGAACCTAAATTATCCGCTGCGCAAAATATACAAAATCTTTTATTTAATAAAAATGCTGTGTTAAAAGATGAATTTAATAAATTATTTATGTCTTTGTTTTATGACGCTACCCAATATATCGAATTAATAAAAATAATCTCCCAAAAAAGAGAAGGCATTTCTCGAGTGGAAATTGAAACATTATCAAGTAGCATATCAACCGGTGGTTGATTAACTGCAAAACTTAATAATCTTATTAAAGCCAATTTTATTGATGCCTATATACCCTGGGGAAAAGAGAGAGGCGAGTATTATAGATTAATCGATGAGTTTTGCTTATTTTATTTGTATTGGATGGCCCCTAAAAAAAATGCGAGCTTAACCCCCGATTATTGGTTGCAACAAAAAAAGAAAGCCACTTATCATGCATGGGCAGGCTTAGCCTTTGAAGCTTTGTGTTTAAAACATGTTAATGTCATTGTGGCTGCGCTTGATATAAAAACAGCTGAATCCATCTCGTCGTGGCGCACCACTGCACGTAATCTAAATGAAATGGGCACACAAATTGATCTATTAATTGATAGAAGCGATGATGCCACCACTCTGTGTGAAATCAAATATACCAACCGTCCTTTTGAGCTTGATACAGAAAACAAAAACACATAAACATATTTTTTTAGCCCTTATTAGTGCTAATGGCGTAAAAGCGTCACCTTTAATTAAAGAGCATATAGATCAGATTATTACCTTAGAGGATTTATTTATATGACTTGCGCAAAACGCACCCTAAGTCCGTCATTGCGAGCGCGTAGCGCGTGGCAATCCAGGTTTAACTGTTTGATTTAAAATGAAAAACCTGGATTGCTTCGTCACTGCGTTCCTCGCAATGACGGACCTAGGTTACGTTTAGCGCAAGACCTAGTTTATCACCTAACCCAAAATACTGGCCGCTATATCCCCAAATTTGCGAGCATCACGCATAAACGGTTGATCGTATCGATCAACTCCGGATGCGTCACTTCAAATTCCTCGGTTTGTTGTTTTAATTTTTCAAGCAAGCCATCGAGCTCTTGTTTTTCTTGATCGCTTAGCGGTTTTTTTTCTTCGTTATTCATGCCATTTTTCCTAAGATACCGTCTAATTCCTCTAGGGTATTATAGTGGAATACCAACTTGCCGCTGCCGTTTTTGGAGTGCGCCACTGCAACCGTTGCGCCGAATTGCTCTGAGAGTTTTATTTCTAGAGCGCGAATGTCAGGATCAATTTCTACGGTTGTTCCTGCGGGTTTATAGTCCATTTCTTCTGCCTGCACCATTTGTCGCACAATTTTTTCGGTTTGGCGAACGGATAAATCTTTTGCGATAATAATCTGCGCAACTTTAATTTGTGCGTTACCTTTTAACGACAATAACGCGCGCGCATGACCCATTTCGATTTCACCTTGTTCTAATAAGGTTTTGACTTCACTGCGCAAGGTTAATAAGCGCAATAAATTGGTCACCGCGGTGCGTGATTTGCCGACTACATCGGCGGCACCTTGATGGGTTAAGCCAAATTCATTCATTAAGCGATTTAAAGCTAAGGCTTCTTCAAGCGGATTTAGATCTTCGCGCTGCAAGTTTTCAATTAAGGCCATGGCTAAAACGGCTTCATCTGAAACATCGCGGACAACCGCGGGAATTTCTGTCAGTTCTGCTTGTTGTGCTGCGCGCCAGCGGCGTTCGCCTGCGATGATTTCATACGCTTCTGGACCGAGTTGTCGCACGGTGATAGGCTGGATCACGCCTTGTGCGCGTATGGATTGTGCAAGTTCTGCCAAAGCTTCGGGTTTAAATTCTTTACGAGGTTGATAAGGCGAGCGTTGGCATTGTTCTATCGGTAAATATTTCAGTTGCGCTTTTTGGATGGCTTCCGGCTCATCGAGTAAAACGCTGCCTAATAAAGAATCTAGGGGCGTCCCTAAACTGGGTTTTTTAATCATCACTATTCCTGTGTTTCTAAGGGGGTTTCGGTTTGCTTCACATCCGTTCGCGTTTTCTGCCGCTTTAAAAATTCTCCCGCCATCGCGAGATACGCTGCTGCACCACTGGATTGTTTGTCATACAGTATAACCGGTAAGCCGTGACTTGGCGCTTCGGCTAAGCGAACATTACGCGGGATAACCGTTTTGTATAATTTTTCACCAAAATGTTTAATCAGTTGCACCGTGACTTCTTGCGATAAACGATTGCGTGGATCGTAGAGGGTGCGGACCAAACCTTCTAAGTGTAGCGTAGGGTTTACCGATTTTTGTAAGGTTTGTAGCGTGCTCATCAGAGAAGATAAGCCTTCCAGCGCGTAGTATTCGCATGGCATAGGGATAAGAACACTATTCGCGGCAACCAGCCCGTTCACAGTTAACATATTTAACGAAGGGGGGCAGTCTAAAAGGATAAAATCATAATCGCCTTTTACGCTTTGCAAAATGCGCTGTAGGCAACGTTCGCGCTGCGGCACTGATAATAATCCGACTTCGGCTTCGGTGAGTTGACCATTGCCGGGGATGACATCAAATCCCGCGCGGGTGTTTTTGATCAACACGTCAGCAACATCGAAGCGGCCCATTAACAAATCATTGACGCTTGCTGCGAGTTTATTTTTATTCACGCCGCAGCCCATCGTGGCATTGCCTTGCGGATCGATATACACCAATAAAAACCGTTTTTTAGCATAGTCAAACTTTGCAGCAAAATTAACGCAGGTTGTTGTTTTGCC
>CAZPAA010000012.1:10784-15798 GCA_964584425.1 uncultured Gammaproteobacteria bacterium
GGCGGCAAGATTAACGGCCGTCGTGGTCTTACCTACGCCACCTTTTTGATTAGCTATCGCGACTACTTTTGCCACCCGTCCTCCTTGTGTGTATCACACCGATAATATGTCGCTCTTTGTGCATGCCTTTGATGCTTAAGCGCTGTTCCAGGGTTACTGTAAAGTCCTTTCCTAATTGCGCAAGCTCTTTGTTTGGATACTGCCCTTTCATCGCCAGGAACAAACCGTTAGGATGACACAAATGGGTTGTTAATCGCAACATATCTATCAGAGAACTGAAGGCGCGGGTTACGACGGTTGTGAATAATTCTTCTGGGTGATAGTGCTCTGCGCGATCGTTTATGACTGTTACATTCTTGAGGTTCAATGTGTTTTTTACTGCGAGTAAGAAGCGGGCTTTTTTGCCTTTGCTTTCGAGTAGGGTGAATTGTTTGTCAGGGTAATAAATCGCAAGTGGAATCCCGGGGAGTCCTGCGCCGGATCCCACATCGATAATCTGATCTCCATTTAAAAATGGGCCGATCACCAAACTATCTAAAATATGATCACGAATAAATTCTTCTGCGTTTTGGATCGCGGTTAAATTGTAAACTTTGTTCCATTGGAAGAGGATTTCCATGTATTTTGCGAGTTGGGTGATTTTTTCTGGGGTGATTGTGAGATCGGCTTGTTGCAAATATTCAGTTAATATTTTTTCAAGATCATTTTGCTGCATGGGTTTTACCTCGTCGCTTTTAATCATGGGATTCGTTATCTTTAAAATGGCACAAGATAACCATAGCCGGTACGCTTCTACTTGACATCGTAAATCATTCATGTGTAAAATCTCAAACCATTGATGAACTAAAAACCATTTTAACTTGCAGGATGCAGCTATGTCACAACCTCTTTTTGACACATTTAAATATGTTACACTGTTAACAGAACATCACTTTTCAGAGCAACAGGTAAAGGGGCTTATGAGCGCTCAAATACTGACTTTAGAATCTACATTAAGCAGGTTAGTCACCCATAAAGATTTACAGCAGTCAGAGTTCGCTTTGCGCGCGGATTTAGTAGAAACTGAGCATAGGCTTAAAACGGAGATCGCTGAACTCAGAAGCGAATTAAAAGCTGAGATCGCTGAAGTTGAACACAAACTTGATGCTAAAATCAACACCACAGCCAGTGAGCTGAAAGCCTTTGTGGTGAAGAATACCTTAGCCACCATATTGACCATGCTGAGCTTATTTATTGGGATCATTGCCCTTGATATAACCAAGGCCTTTTCATAATTCCAATATGCTAAACGGACTTATAATTCATCTTCCCGGTATCAATATCGCAACCTCCAGATCCGCGCCGCCCTAAATCATTAATTTCATAAAAAAGGGGATCTGAATAGATCCCCTTTAAGGTTTATAGCCTGTAGCTATAAAGCAGGTGGCACAGGCCCAGAAATGGTCGCAGCATCAAGTTTTATCCCACCATTACAGCTTATTAACCGGCCTTGGTCCACGTCTCCACTGTTATTGATATGGATTGAATCAGCATTAGTACTACCATCCACTATAACATTGCCCTGTAACATAGAAATGTTTTTTGGATCTGCATTTTCATCCATACTGTGTTTGTCTAGGACTACCCAGTAAAGATCTGTGGCATCAACATTGTTAAGGATAACTTCTGTGTTGCCGTTTTTGGGTTCACCTTTTAATACATTAAAGTTACCATCAATTAAAAAGACGAACTTACTGTCTAGGCTGGGATCACCATTGAGAGTGAATTTACCTTTCAAGTGAGTTTCATTGGAAAGGCAAAAATAATTAAACTCACTTGTGCTGCTGGCTGTAAACGAGGCACTTCCAGCTTGATCTCCTAAGTTACCGCTTAAATTCACACAATTTCCTTGTGCAGCCTTTACAAAAGAATCAACTAGGTTACAAGCGCAAGTCTGTGCTGCTTTTGATTTGTCATCACCACCTATATGGTTCATTGCATCTGTGAAAAGAACTTGTCCATGAGTGCAAGCTGCATCAGTAGAGTAATTAGCGTCAGTTAAATTATCTATGATACAACCTGTATCTGAGCAGCCCACATTACCGTTACAAAGTGAAGTATCTGGTTGGCTTGGTCCGCCAGTGTTCTGGTTTACTATTCCGGTTTTTCCTAACACAATGAAATCACTCGCATCCCCAAGAAGATCGTCTGGGCTTGAGGAACCACAACCTGGAGAAGGTGGTGGTGGATTTGGAATGGTTACCACGATAGGGTCAATAGCATTTATGCTTTTGCAACCACGCGTATCTGGAAATACATCAAACTCCCAATTAAATTGTCCTACACAATTATTGCCGGTAGGTGCTTGTAACTTTAATGTTACCGTACAAAAATCTCCCGGACTTCCCGCAGGCGCTAAAGTTTTCATGCTAGGATCACTGCTCGAAGTAGGACACGTCGTCCCAGTAATAACGACACTGCCAAAACTATCATCATCAAAAAGATTGTAAGAAAAGTCTATCGCGTGCGAAGAAACATTATTGGTAATGGTATAAATGACCGTTTGGGTACTCCCACAAGTCATTAGAGAGATAGGCGTATGCGTGACCAAAAGATCTTGACAAGAAGCTGCCGCAGACACTGTATCCTGTGCTTGTGCCATTCCCACCCAGCCTAAGACGATTATAAAAGCCGAAAGATAATAACGTAATTTACACATATTCATTTCCTTATAAGTGCATTAAAGTTCTACTATAGCGCAACGCGTATACCGGCTAATACTGCTTGAGTATTAATATCCATATCCGTTCCACCAAATACCAGATCCGTTTCTTCTGTATCACTATCACCGAGTTGTACATCGGTAATACCTGTAAATAAATATTCTACAGAAAGTGTCAGATGATCAAAAACGGCATAGTTAATACCAGCGCCAAATTCATAAGCAAAACTAGAACTGTCTTCTGCTTCTAAAGATAACGGTGTAAGTTCACAACCACAATCAAAGCTGCCATTCAAGTGGGAACTAAAATCAACATCATTCCAGGAAACACCCGCACCCCCTAAGACATAAACAGAGACATGTTCATAGGTAGCCAAGGTCAAGCTGAGATCAAACATCACTCGTTTGCTTATAAATTCCATGTCAAAATTTTCTGGCGTATTTGAGGGATCTTCAAAGCGCTGAATTTCACCTTCCGTATCGCCATTCAGATAATAAAAATTTAATTGTGGAGTAATAATGGGGAACCAAACTAATTCTTCATGATTAAATTCATCGGTTAAAGGATAGTTATACCCGATACCTAATCGACCCGTCCAATTTTCCCAATCATCATCATCGGTTTGGACTAATCTATCGGTTTCACTTCTTGTCACGTCAATCGAAGCATCATCAGCATCTAAATTTGCAATACCACCCATCGCAATAAATTCAAAAAAGGGGATATACTCCCATTCATCTTCATCATCTTCATCAGCATATGCAAGACCTGATGTCATTGCCATTAAAGCCGTATTTGCAATAATTGTTTTTTTCCATAAGCTCATAGTTAGTTCCTTCCATTAAATTTTAATAAACGGTTATTCCAAATTAAAGTTTATTTTGGAAGTAAAAACAAATTTCAAACATAAATTTTTTTATTTGCATTTATTGCTCAACATGATGGGAAACGTATTTATGCAAAATGCTGGCAATTAATGTTTGATAAGCGAGCCCTTCTCTTGCTGCAATTCTTCTTAACCCTTCTAGATCATGACGCGTCAGTCTTATATTTATTTTTGCTTCTTTGCGTAAATAATTTCCTGCCGCTTCTTTAGCAAAACTTAATTCTTCGGCTTGATCTGCTGAAAACGGTAATTTATCCCACGCATCTGGCAATGCGCTTTCTAACTCTTCTTCTTCCGAGTCTAATTTAACATCAAAAATATTTTTTCGTTTACTCATTGAAGCATCCCTCGTAATAATTTCTCTCGGTACAATCGTGTTATTTTCCGGCTTGGATAAATCGTTTTAAGAAACCGCTTATTATCTTGCTTTTCAAATGGCACAAGATAAGCATAGCCGCGCACATCTACAATATAGATCTGCTGATTGGGGTATTTAGCAGGATTGGGGTGATCAATGACCGCTAAAGGCATCCTTTGTATACCTTTTGTCAACACAGTTATTCTACGCTTGATGCTTTTTTAAGTAAACCAATAACAATGAAATTGCCGCTGGAGTTACACCCGAAATCCGGCCGGCTTGGCCTAGGGTTGTGGGTTTCACTTGGTTTAGTTTTTCCATGACTTCAGTGGATAGCCCTCTCACGCGTTGATAGTCCAAATTCGCGGGTAAGCGCATTTCATCAAAATGAGCGGTGCGGGCGATTTCTTCTTGTTGTCTTTCGATGTAGCCCGCGTATTTGGCTTGGATTTCGACTTGTTCTGCGGCTTGATTGTTTTCTAAGCCTTCACCGACATGTTGAATGATTTCTGCGTAAGTGATGTTGGGGCGAGCGAGTAATTCGTGTGCGTGTGTGCCGCGAGATAAATTTAATGCGATGCCTGCACTTGAATCGGGTTGGATGTAAATTGATTTTAATCTTGCGGTTTCTTGTTCGATTTGTTCGCGTTTGCGGGAGAATTGATCCCAATGATATTCGTCGAGTAATCCTAATTCGCGCGCGATGGGGGTTAAGCGTAAGTCGGCGTTGTCTTCACGTAACATTAAGCGATGTTCTGCGCGGGAAGTGAACATGCGATAAGGTTCGCGTGTGCCTTGTGTGACTAAATCATCGACGAGTACGCCGATATAGGCTTCGTTTCTTTTCGGTGTCCAAAACGGTTTTTCTTGCACGAAACAGGCGGCGTTGATGCCTGCAACTAAACCTTGTGCGGCGGCTTCTTCGTAGCCGGTGGTGCCGTTGATTTGTCCTGCGAAAAATAAACCTTGTATACATTTGGTTTGGAGAGCGTGCGTTAATCCGTGCGGATCAAAAAAATCGTATTCGGTCGACTATCCCTGGCTTGGTCTGTAGGTATTTTCAAAACC
>CAZPAA010000013.1:0-15585 GCA_964584425.1 uncultured Gammaproteobacteria bacterium
TCGCCACTTCTGGGACGCAACATGTTGCGTCCCTACGAGAATATCAAGGTTTTGCAAGTCCTAAGATTTCATTAATCATCAAGCTAACAAAAATCAGTTCATTCTTTAGATTAACTATGTTATCCTACTTAAAATTAGGATAATGGTAGATTTCTAAATGACTGGTAAAGAGAGAGACTTAGAATTAGGTCCCTTTGAAGGGGATTCCAATAGTTCATCCGGGACGCGCAAATCCCTATCCCCGATTTTACATCCTTTGCTTCTCAGTTCAGATGTTTCAGAAGAAGCAAGTGCTTCCACCCAAAATAGCTGGCTGTGTCGCTGGCCTAAATGGATGCCTAAACTCGATCGCTCCGATTTTACCGCAGGCTTCTTTTTCTTGCTCGGGGGCGGAATGTCGACTTTGACGCGGCTTCAAGCTTATTCCTCAAGTTTTCAAATGGCGTGGGATAGTTTGGGCCTATTAAGTTCTGCAATTGGGGTTAACTTACGTTTTACCTCAAAACTCAGCATGAAAGTTCCAAAATTGGCTGGTCAGTGTAAAGAACTCAAAAAAGACATGGTTTACATCCGAGCTTCTATTCTAGTGAAATTTAGCCAAGGCGGCGTTCCAGAAGATATGACGAAATTGTATGATCATATGGCTAATTTGATTATTGCGCAAAATCGCATTCATCAAAATAATTCTAAAAAAATGAAAAAAGATTTGGGATTGTTGATGACGTATGCTGCATCGTTAGTCGGTACTTTAGTGTTTTCAATGCAGGAATCCAACAACCCTCCAACGGATAGCAGTAACAGTGCGAATGGGAGTAACAGTCAATCTGATGTAAGTGACATGCAACCTTCTTGGGATCAGACGAAAAATTTTGCCCTGTCTGGATTAAATTTAGCATGTATTGCTTTAAACCTGTGGCAAATTAAAACAGCGCGTGATCGTAAAAAAGAAACGAAACTTTTTAAAAACTATGCAGAAGCAGTGCACAGTTTAGTTAATTTTAATGGCAGAACGGCTGCGGTGAATTTTAACCATCATCGGTACTCGATGGTGTGTGAACAAATTGATATGAGTGATAATATTTCCACAGAAATTTTAACGGATTTAGATCTTGACTTTGATGAGCTTAATCTCATTATTAAATTACTCACCAAGCCTGAAAATAACAATGGTATTTCAGTAAAGGAAATGACGATTAAAGCGTTAAAAGACGTATATGTGCGCATTTTACAAGCGGATGTGGGCAATGAATTGATTGCCAACACGCATAAAGAATTATGTGACACCAATGTTCGCTCGAGTTTGAATGTTTCTAGTGGACGTGATAGCGGCAGAAATCAAGCACAACTAACACAACTTTTATAAACTAAAATCCATTTCTTAATTCCCGTAGCGCTAAAAAAATATCTTTACGCGATACTTGCTCGAGCGGCAAGGGGAAATTTTTCTCACGCAATGTGCGTTCAATTTCATTAAACTCTTCACGCAGAAATGGATTCACTAAGCGCTCGCAGCGCATGGTTGAAACATAAAGACCTTGCTGCGATTTTAATTTATTTTGTAGATCTGTTATAAAATGATTGTTTGGTTCAACGCTTTTAGCAAAATTGAGATTTTTTTCAATATAATCATGTCCGGGATAAATGCGTGTTTCATCGGGCAGACGCTCAAATTGCTCGGCAAAAGTGTTATATAATTTTTCTGGATCTCCGCCATGCAGACAATTCCCACATCCTGCATTAAATAACGTATCGCCAGAAAATAAATGCGGCACATCATTTAAATCATAACCAAACATACAGATATGCGAGAGCGTGTGTCCTGGCGTATCTAGGGCGATCAATTTAACCGTTTGACCGATTTGTAAAGTCTGATCCGCGCGTAGGTGAATATCGATGTTGGCAATGGGGGCAAGGTAATGCGCACAAAGTTTAGCGTCAGTTGCAGCACGCATGGCTTCATTCCCGCCGGTATGATCAAGATGCTCATGGGTATTTAAAATATGGGTAATTTCCCAGCCCTTTTCCTGCGCGCTGTAAAGACAAGCATCTACCGCAATGGGGTCAATCGCGAGTGCCTGTTTGGTCTTTAGGCAAACCACCAAGTAATTGTAATTGCGCCCGGTATTTTGAGCATCGATAATTTCTATATGCATATTGAATCCATCTGGGTATAATTGAAGGATGATTAACGCGAAGCAACTTATTGCAAATTATAGTGCGCAAGTAGTGCAAGTGCCACAGGCTCATAATTATACTTCGAGCGAATTAACAAAGCGTTTTGACACCCTAAAACGCTTACTTGCCCAGAAAAACGCGGTATTAATTGCGCATTATTATGTGGACCCTTTATTACAGCAATTAGCGCAGGAAAGTGGCGGATTTATCGGCGACTCACTTGAGATGGCACGCTATGGCAAAAATGCCGATGCTTCGACCCTGATCGTGGCCGGGGTGAAATTTATGGGCGAGACCGCGAAAATTTTAAGCCCGCAAAAACGGGTGCTGGTCCCAACACTTGAGGCGAATTGTTCATTAGATTTAAGCTGCCCGATAGATGAATTTTCAGCATTTTGCGATCAGCATTTGGATCGTACCGTAGTGGTTTATGCGAATACTTCTGCCGCAGTGAAGGCACGTGCCGATTGGGTGGTGACTTCCAGTATTGCAGTGCCGATTATTGAACATTTAAGCGATCAAGGGAAAAAAATCCTCTGGGCGCCTGATCGCTATTTAGGCGATTATTTACAGCGTAAAACCGGCGCTGATATGTTGCTTTGGCAGGGCAGTTGTATTGTGCATGAAGCCTTCAAAGCCGAAAGTTTGAAAGTGTTGGCCGCACGATATCCTGAGGCTGCAATTTTAGTTCATCCTGAATCTTCGCATGAGGTTATCGCACTTGCGGATGTAGTTGGATCAACCACGCAGCTGATTAAAACCGCACAAAGCTTGCCACATAAAACCTGCATCGTTGCAACTGAGCGCGGGATTTTTTATAAAATGCAAATGGCAGCTCCCGATAAAGTATTGATCCAAGCCCCCAGCGGCGGCGAAGGCGCCACCTGCAAAAGCTGTGTTCATTGCCCATGGATGGCGATGAATAGTTTGGATAATCTAGAACAAGTGTTAATTTCAGGCGGGAATGAAATTATGTTGTCAGAAGAATTGTGCGCTCAGGCGATGATTCCATTGGAGCGGATGTTGGCGTTTTAATCCCCCTTTGGAAAAGGGGGGTAGGGGGGATTTTTCGATCTTTGTTTTAAATTGGAGATTTTTAAATCCCCCGCCCGAAGCGGGCACCCCCTTTTTCAAAGGGGGGATCATGGCTTACTTCGCAGCCCCACTGTTTTGTGTTGTGCTACCTGTTTGCGCAGCGCCTCCAGTTTGAGTAGTACCTTCAGCCTGAATCACCAACTGATTATCCACACTTTTCACGCCTTTAGCACTTTTCGCAATGTCACCCGCATGGGTTTTTTCCTGGTCATTTTTCACATTCCCCGTTAATTTAACAACACCATTGGTGGTTTCAACATGAATCGCTAATGGATTGAAACTAGATTGGTTATCCACGATTTTTTTCTCAAGCAGCAAAGTTTTCACTTCAAGCGTAATCGCAGTATCCACAACCGCTTCTTGTGCGTTTGCAAAAGCTTGTCCCATAACTAGGGTTAAAAATAAGGTTGAAATGATAGCAGCGAATTTTTTCATGTTGAAGTTCCTTTCATTGTTAAATAAAAATTAAAACACCTGGGTGAATCATCCCCTATAAGTTTTTTTTTGTCAATTCCATAGTGCTTTATTAAAGAGAGGTGTACTATCATTTGATAAACAAAACGTTGGAGTAAATGCATGTCTTCGTCTCAATCACCCAATCTATTAATCGCGAAATTAAAAAAAATGGCAGAAGCTGGGCATCCAGGCGCACAAAACAATTTAGGATTGATGTATGAATTTGGCAAAGATGTTGAGATTGACGATATCGAGGCCATTTATTGGTATGAAAAAGCGGCAATGCAAGGACATCCTTCGGCGCAAAATAGTTTGGGCGTCGCGTATGAAGTAGGGCGCGCAGTTCCACAAGATAATGCAATCGCTGCGCAGTGGTATGAAAAAGCCGCAAATCAAGGGCATCCTAGAGCTCAATATAATTTAGCAATCTTGTATTTAGATGGAAGGGGCGTTGAGCAAAATGATCTTCTGGCTTTTCAATGGACTTCAAGCGCTGCGATTCAAGGCGATATGCATGCTCAAGCCTTGCTAGGCCAACTCTATGAAGATGGGCGCGGTGTAGAACATAATCCTGAGTTAGCAGCAAAATGGCATGAAGCAGCGGCGCTTCAAGGCGATGCTGATGCACAATGTAGTACGGGCATGGCGTATGAAAGTGGCGAAGGCGTAACCCAAAATTTAGACCGCGCTGTGCACTGGTATCAACAATCCGCTGACCAAGGCTATCCACCCGCTGAGCAAAATTTGGGCCGGATGTATGAATATGGCCAAGGCGTAAAACAAGACTATACATTGGCCGCACAATGGTATGAAAAAGCAGCGCAGCAAGATTATCCACTTGCACAGTTTTGTGTCGCCATGCTGTATGTCAAAGGCTTGGGTATTGCGCAAAATGAGGAGCTGGGATTTTTCTGGGGTGAAAAGTCTGCGCAAGCGGGATATATGGATGCACAAAATTTAATCGGGATGATGTATGAATACGGCCGCGGCGTGATACAAGATCATCAACAAGCCGCTAAATGGTACGAAGACGCCGCACAGCAAGGCATGGCAGAAGCACAATGCAACTTAGCCATTTGCTATGAAAACGGCCAAGGCGTCATTCAAGATTATTTATTAGCCGCGCAATGGTATGAACAAGCCGCCACACAAAATTTTGCCCCGGCACAGAATGATTTGGGTAGGTTATACGAGTTTGGCCTAGGTGTGGAACAAAGCTTCGATCAAGCCATATTTTGGTACGAAAAGGCCGCTGCACAGGGATATGAATTGGCGCAAGAAAATCTGGAGTCTTTACGATTACGGGATGAATGTAAATCCTAACCCTAATCCTAACTTTAACAGGACCCAAAACCATTTGTAGGGACGCAACATGTTGCGTCCCAGAAATGGCGAGAGTCACGCATCTGTGATTTTACCGACACTTGGACGCAACATGTTGCGTCCCTACGAAGACGAGGGCTGGGCTGGACTCTTCTCTACATCTCTTAATAAAAGTGCAAAACTCTCACCTCAACTCAAAAACCCCTTGCATTCAGTACTAAATTAGTACTAATATAGCGCCTATGATTAAAGTCAATAAATTAACAGATTATTCCATCCTAATTCTCAATCATTTTGCCAAAGAATCTGCGGATAAAATGTTTAATGCAAGCCAATTGGCTGATGCACTCAATTTGCCCGCGCCAACCGTCAGTAAGATTTTAAAGATACTTGTTAAAAATCAACTAGTTATTTCGCATCGTGGTGCTATGGGTGGATATCAACTGGCAAAACCTTTAAAATCCATCAGCATTGTAGAAATCATCGAAGCTATGGAAGGGCGTATCTCCGTGACCCAATGTGGTGCGGGGACAGGATTATGTACACACGAGCGTTCCTGCAGCATGCGGGACCCTTGGCAGCGCATTAACCAAATGGTCGTAAATTTATTATCACAAGTATCCATTGCCGATATGCAACCTAATAAGGAATTATTGTGAGCAATCAAGAAGTAAAAGCCTACTTAGACAAAAGTTATACCCCGGGATTTGTGACCGATGTCGACTCCGAGGCATTTTTACCTGGACTCTCTGAAGAAATCGTGCGCGCAATGTCCGCGAAAAAAAATGAGCCGGAATTTTTATTAAAATTTCGTTTACAAGCGTATCGCCATTGGCTAACCATGCAAGAGCCGACGTGGGCATATGTTCGTTATCCAAAAGTGAATTTTAACGATATTATTTATTATTCTGCACCTAAAGCACGTAAAGATGCCCCAAAAAGTTTATCCGAAATCGATCCAGAAATTTTGCGCACCTATGAAAAATTAGGGATCCCATTGCGTGAGCAAGAAATGCTCGCCGGTGTTGCAGTCGATGCGGTGTTTGACAGTGTTTCTGTTGCGACCACGTTTAAAGAAAAATTAGCGGATGCCGGCGTCATTTTCGGTTCATTTTCACAAGCAGTACAAGATCATCCTGAATTAATTGAACGTTATTTGGGAACAGTGGTTCCTTACACCGATAATTTTTATGCAGCACTCAATTCTGCAGTATTTAGCGATGGATCATTTTGTTATATTCCAAAGGGCGTGCGCTGTCCGATGGAATTATCAACTTATTTTCGGATTAACGCTGCAAAAACCGGGCAATTTGAGCGCACACTTATTGTTGCGGAAGAGGGCAGTTACGTGAGCTATTTGGAAGGTTGCACTGCACCGATGCGTGATGAAAATCAACTGCATGCAGCAGTTGTTGAATTAGTAGCACTCGATAATGCACAAATCAAATATTCCACCGTGCAGAATTGGTATCCAGGCGATGCACAAGGTCGTGGCGGAATTTATAATTTCGTAACAAAACGTGGCGATTGCCGCGGGCATCGCTCAAAAATTTCTTGGACACAAATTGAAACCGGATCTGCAATCACCTGGAAATATCCCAGCGTTATTTTACGTGGTGATCATTCCGTAGGCGAATTTTATTCCGTAGCTCTTACCAATAATTATCAGCAAGCCGATACCGGCACTAAAATGATCCACATTGGAAAAAATTCCACCAGTACGATTATTTCTAAAGGTATTTCTGCTGGACATGGACAGAATTCATATCGCGGCTTAGTGAAAATCTTAAAAAATGCTGATAATGCGCGTAATTACACGCAGTGCGATTCTCTATTATTAGGCAGCGAATGTGCTGCACACACATTTCCTTATATTGAAGTGAAAAACAGCACCGCAGAAGTAGGACACGAAGCGGCAACCAGCAAAATCAGTGACGAACAACTCATGTATTGTTTACAACGCGGCATTAGCCAAGAAGATGCGGTAAATATGATAGTCAATGGTTTTTGCAAACAAGTGTTTAAAGAACTGCCGATGGAATTTGCAGTTGAAGCACAAAAATTAATGGCAGTGAGTTTAGAAGGCGCAGTGGGGTAGTTAAATCCCCCTTTGCAAAGGGGGGACTTACTCGCGGTTCCTGATTGGGTTTATTTTTTATATGAAGTAGGTATGAAATGCTAGAAATTGAAAATTTACACGTATCCGTAGATGATAAACCAATTCTCAAAGGACTGAATATCAAAGTCAGACCAGGAGAAGTCCATGCGATCATGGGGCCAAATGGTGCAGGCAAAAGTACGCTTGCGTCCGCACTCGCCGGTCGATCGGGCTATGATATCACGCAAGGCGATATTTTATTTAAAGGACAATCGCTACTCAATATGAGTGTCGATTTACGCGCACGCAGTGGGATTTTTTTAGCATTTCAATATCCTGTTGAAATTCCAGGCGTGAGCAATATGAGCTTTTTAAAAGCCGCGCTGAATGCTAAACGCAGACATTTAGAACAAACAGAAATGGACGCAATGGATTTTCTTTCAGCCATAAAAGCCAAAGCAAAACAAATGAAGATGAGCGAAGAAATGTTATACCGCTCGGTGAATGAAGGATTCTCCGGCGGTGAGAAAAAGCGTAATGAAGTGCTGCAAATGTTAATGCTTGAGCCCGCACTCTCTATTTTAGATGAAACCGATTCGGGATTAGACATTGATGCATTGCAAGTCGTAGCGCAAGGCGTAAATAGTCTGCGCGCAAATCACCGTTCATTTGTGGTGATCACCCATTACCAACGCTTGCTGAATTACATTGTCCCTGATTACGTTCATGTATTATCTGACGGCAAAATTATTAAATCAGGCGATAAAAATCTTGCGCTTGAATTAGAAGAAACCGGATACACTGGAGTGGGTGCATGAGCCAATTAGCAGATACCTCATTAATCAAGCAATACCAGCAACAATATGAAAGTCTATTGGAAGGCGCCGAGCCCCAATGGTTAAAACAGCGAAGACTCCTGGCATTTGATAGTTTTATCGCGAAAGGTTTACCGAATACACGCGTGGAAGAGTGGAAATATACGCCCTTGCGCTTATGGGAGAAACACAATTTTCACTACACACCTAATAATATCAAGGTATCGCAGCTGCAAGAGCTACAATTATTTTCTATGTTGGATGAGCAAAGTTACGATATCGTGATGGTTGATGGCATGTATTACGCGGAACATTCCGCGCATGAGCATTTACCGAGTGATGTGATCATCACTGATTTTGCGGATGCCATTCAAAATCATTCAGAAATGATGAGAAAATATCTAGGCCAAGCGGTTTTTCTTGAAAAACATCCTTTTGCCAGTTTATGTGAATCGATCGCGCAAAAGGGAATGGTGTTAATTATCCCCGATAATATCGTGTTTGATAGCCCCATTCATATTTTATTTGCCACATCCAAAAATAGCCAAAACTGCGTCAATCATTTACGTAATTTAATTGTTGTTGGAAAAAATTCAAAAGTAGAAATCATTGAACATTATGCTAATTTAAATGACGTGGTTTATTTCAACAACGTTGTGACTGAAATCATTGTTGAAGAAAATGCAAAGACTTCACATTTTAAACTCGAACAAGAAGGTAATCAGTCATTTCATATCGGTGGCGTGCATGTGAAACAAATGCAAGGATCTACATTTAATTCTTATGCTGTAACCTTAAGCGGACATTTTTCCAGACATGATATTCGAAGCCGTTTAATTGAACCCATGGCGTATTGCGAATTAAATGGTCTTTATTTTACCCATAATACCCAGCATGTCGATTATCATACCGCCATTTTGCATGAAGCAGCACATTGCACCAGCAGCTCTTTATACAAAGGCATCTTAAACGATCGCTCAGTTGCCGTATTTAATGGCAAAGTTGCCGTACAAAAAGATGCACAAAAAACCAATTCTTCACTGGCCAATCATAATTTGTTGTTATCCGATTCCTGTGAGATCAACAGCAAACCTGAGCTAGAAATTTACAATGATGATGTAAAATGCGCGCATGGCGCCACAACCGGACATTTAAATCAGGAGGCTTTATTTTTTCTACAAGCACGCGGCATCGCCCCACACAAAGCCCGCCGCATGCTGATCCGTGCATTTGCAAATGAAATATTTAACCAAATGCCGTCAAACACTGTAAAAAATTACTGTCAGCGTTATTTGGAGATGGCAGCGTATGAGTAAGCTTGCCTTTGATGTCAATCGTGTGCGTGCTGATTTTCCTGCGTTAAATCAGCAAGTTCATGGTAAGCCTTTAGTTTACTTTGATAATGCCGCAACATCGCAAAAACCCCAAGCAGTGATTGACGCGATTTCGCATTTTTATCAACATGATAATGCCAATGTACATCGCGGTGTGCATGCGTTAAGCGAACGTGCAGATCAAGCTTATGAAGCGGCAAGAACACGCATCAAAGATTTTATTAACGCTAAATACAGCGAAGAAATCATTTTTGTACGCGGCACAACCGAAGGTATTAATTTATTATCAAGATGGGTGAAGCCCGGTGATAATATTATTATTTCCGCAATGGAACATCACGCAAATATTGTACCTTGGCAATTAATCGGCGCAAAATTAAATGTGATCCCCGTGAACTCCCAAGGCGAATTAGATGTAGAGGCTTATAAACAGCTACTGAATACAAATATTAAATTAGTCAGTATCACGCATATGTCGAATGCTTTAGGCACGATTAATCCTGTTAAAGAAATGATTAAACTGGCGCATGAAAAACACATCCCTGTTTTATTAGACTGCGCACAATCCATTTCACATTTACCCATCGACGTACAAGATTTAGATTGCGATTTTCTCGTATTTTCAGGTCATAAAATTTATGGCCCAACAGGAATTGGGATTGTATACGGCAAAAAAGAATTATTAAATCAATTGCCCCCATACCAAGGTGGCGGCGCAATGATTGCACAAGTTAGCTTTGAAAAAACCACGTTTACCCATTTGCCCTATAAATTCGAAGCAGGTACACCCGATATCGCTGGCGCAATTGGTTTACATGCAGCGCTGGATTATCTTTCGCAATATGCATGGGAAGATTTAATGGCACAAGAAAAAACCTTGTTAAGCTACGCAACAGAAAAAATGCAAGCCATTCCTGGATTACGCATCATTGGCGATGCACAAAATCGTGGCAGTATTATTTCATTTGTGATGGATAAAGCACACCCGCACGATATCGCAACTATTTTAGATAGCGAAGGTGTTGCCATCCGTGCTGGTCATCATTGCACCATGCCATTGATGAAACGCTTCCAAGTGCCCGCAACTGCGCGTCTTTCGATGGTTTTTTATAATACGATTGCAGAAATCGATCAATTTATCGCAGCGCTATATGAAGTAAAGAGTATTTTCAAATGATGCATGAATTACGTGAACTTTATCAAGAAGTGATCATCGAACACGGATCAAATCCACGCCATTACGGTCATTTAGATGCGCCAACTTGCACCGGTCATGGATACAATCCATTATGCGGCGATCAAATTACCTTGGATTTAAAAATCGATCAAAATATTATTGCTAAAATGGGATTCGAAGGCCAAGGCTGCGCAATTTCCATGGCATCTGCTTCACTCATGTGTGAATGTTTAGCCGGCAAAACGATTGAAGAATCAACGCAGACGTTTGAATTATTTCACACCTTATTAACCACAAATGTAACACCTTGTCCAGAATTAGGTAAATTAGCCGTATTATCCGGCGTACGTGAATTTCCAGCACGTGTGAAATGTGCAACCCTAGCGTGGCACACCTTACAAAATGCTTTAGAACATAATGAAACAACGGTGACTACGGAATAATGATGGTTCAATTACGCGGCAATTTAATTACCCTTACGCGAGATTGCGATGCAAGGTTGATCCCTTCTGCAACGCCAGTTACTTTGCGTCAAGGTGAAGCCGTGATGCTCACTCAAGCTTTAGGTGGCAGTTACACCGTAGAACTCCACGGCAATTTAGTGCGTATTGAAAACAAAGATGCCGATGCATTAGGTTTTGAAAAAGAAGAATTGCCAATCCAGTCAATAACCAATACATCCGGCATGGTTGATGTCGAACACGTTTTTGCCTTACTCGAGACTTGTTATGATCCAGAAATCCCGGTGAATATCGTTGAATTAGGCTTAGTGTATCGTTGCGAAGTCACACATCCTCATCCAAAAGAAAATCACATCATTATTGAAATGACACTCACTGCGCCAGGTTGTTCTATGGGCCCAGTCATGATCAGTGAAATCGAGCAAAAATTAGAAAATATTCCGGGTGTGACTTCAACCGATATTCAGCTTGTGTTTGATCCACCATGGAATCAAGCCTTAATGTCCGAGACAGCAAAATTACAATTGGGAATGTTATAATGAGCAATTGGCATAATGTTATCCCCGTATCCGAATTAGCCGTTGGCGATCGCGCATTTTATGATTTAAATGATGGCACTCGCGTCGCAGTATTCAATTTAAACGGGGAATACGCCGCCATTGAATCCATGTGCACTCACGCAATGTTCGAATTAGACGACGCCCCAATCGAAGGGGATAGAATCATATGCCCACTGCACGGCGCGCAGTTTTGCATTAAAACCGGAAAGGTATGCACTCCACCAGCGTACGAAGATTTAAAAACATTTCCTGTGCGCGTTTTTGAAGGTATGATTCAAGTTTCTGGATAATGTTGAGTAGGGTTAGTGGATATGCAAATATCCCCTCATCCGCCCTACGGGCACCTTCTCCCGGGGGGAGAAGGATCTCTCTAGTTAACCACAGGGAATAACGAGAGAGATCCTTCTCCCCCCGGGAGAAGGTGCCCGTAGGGCGGATGAGGGGATACGTTGCGGGGTGACAGATCTGTTTTCAAAAAAGGATTAATGATTATGAAACACTTTGATTTATCCAACAGCCGCTTAATCAGCACTCACATCATCCCCCTTCGCTGGGTAGATATGGATGCATATCATCACGTCAATAACGCGCGCTATTTCGATTACATGGCTGAAACTCGTGCTATTTTTCTTGCGCCTTATCTTAAAGACAGAACCGTACAATTTGTGCTAGTCCACGTGTCTTGCGATTTCAAAAAACCTTTGGTTTATCCGAAAAATGTTTGGGTAAAGCAATATCTTTCCGAGCTAACTCGCACGACATTTACATGTCATTATACGTTTCACGAAGAAAACGATGAAGATACAGTTTATGCAATGGGTAAGGGCGTTTTGGTATCGCTTTGCGCGCAAAACCTAAAACCAGTGCCAGTACCCGATGCGATTAGAAATTTATTAACCGCTTAGAACTGACTACCCAAATGCACCTGTCCGCGGGCTTTGGCTAAATCCATTTGTTTCGCGCGCTCAGAAACCCTCTGACGTTTTTCTTCCGTTAAGGTATCAAAGCAATAAGGGCAAGAAATATTTTTCTCATATTTAGGTGATGTTTTATCCGCATCATTAATCGGCTGCCGACACGCATGACACAAATCATAATGGCCTTTTTGTAATTGATGATCGACCGTTACACGATTATCAAACACAAAGCATTCACCGATCCAGAGGCTTTTATCTTCAGGGACGGTTTCTAGGTATTTTAAAATACCGCCTTCAAGCTGATAAACATTTTCAAACCCGTGTGCGAGCATATAGCTCGATGCTTTTTCACAGCGGATCCCACCTGTACAAAACATTGCAATTTTTTTATGCGCTGAGGGGTCAAGATTTTTTTCTACAAAATCCGGAAACTCACGGAATGAAACGGTATGGGGATTTTCAGCATTTTTAAACGTGCCGATACTGATTTCATACTCATTGCGGGTATCCACCAATATCACATCAGGAGAGCTAATCAGCGCATTCCAATCTTCAGGCTTAACAAAAACCCCTGTTTGCTGGTTCGGATCTGCTTCATTTTTACCAATAGTCACAATTTCTTTTTTAAGCTTAACTTTCATGCGATGAAACGGCATCGCTATATCATAAGAGCGCTTATATTCAATAGAACCTAAATTCATCGGTCCTTGCAAAAATGAAAGCAGGGCATCGATGGCGTCTTGACTGCCTGCAACGGTGCCGTTAATGCCTTCACGCGCCAGCAGCAGGGTACCTTTAATCCCTTGCCCCTTACAAAAATCCTCAATTGGCTTTTTATGCCTAACAAAGTTGGGTCTATCAATAAATTTATAAAGCGCCATTATTACAATAGGTTGCATGCGTATCTCCTCGGGCAGTGGGACTATTTTAAACTATACTAGGGAGAACGTAAACAAGCCGGGATTGCCATGTTTTTCGAAGTAAATCAACAACAAGGACATTTATACCTCACCTTAATTGGTTCATGGAACGTCATCCAACTTGCTGATATTAAACTCGCTTTAGATGCGCTAAAACCGCAAGATTACGCGGCAGTCACTATCGATGCAAAATCATTGGAAGTTTTGGATACCGCAGGCGCCTGGTTACTCCGAGAATTTATCGATAAGCTCAAAGATTTAAAAATCAATGTCGAACTGCAGAATCTTCAAGCCAAGCCCCAATGTATTTTTGATCTGATAAACCAAACCTCTAGAGAAAAAGAACCGACAGCGCCGCCCACAGGCTCCCTATTAACCAATCTGGTAGTCCGATTGGGAGAAGGAACGGTCAATGCCTTTAATGAAACCTTGATGCTACTTTCTTTTGTTGGCCAAGTCGTGATCACCTTAGGACAAAATCTATTAAAGCCCAGGCATTTGCGTTTTACTTCTATTATTCGCCATATTGATGAAACCGGAATTAACGCCATTCCCATCGTATCGCTTATTGCTTTTTTAACCAGTGTGGTATTAGCCTATCAAGGTGCGACCCAGTTGCGGCAATTCGGCGCAGAAATTTTCACTATTGATTTGGTGGCCATCTCGATTTTACGCGAAATGGGTGTTTTATTAACCGCAATTATCGTTGCCGGCCGCTCTGGCAGTTCATTTGCCGCGGAAATTGGCGTGATGAAAGTGAATGAAGAAGTTGATGCCATGCGTACCCTTGGCTTAAATCCATTTGAAATTCTAGTGCTGCCTCGTGTCATTGCCCTGACCATTGCCTTACCCATTTTAACTTTTATCGCTGATATGATGGGATTATTCGGCGCCGCCATTATGTCCATCGTGTTACTCGATATTACTTTCACTCAATTTATAGTTCGCGCGCACGCAGCTGTGGGTTTATGGACGTTTGGGGTCGGGATGCTCAAAGCGCCATTTTTTGCATTTATTATTGCTACCATAGGTTGCTTGAAAGGTTTACAAGTCACAGGTTCTGCTGAAAAAGTAGGCGAGATGACCACCAGTGCGGTCGTTCAGGCCATTTTTGTGGTGATTTTGGCGGATGCGGTATTTTCAATTATTTTCTCTAAATTGGGTATTTAATGGCCATTATCACCGTCAGACATTTAACCTCCAAATTTGGGCCACATGTTGTTCATGATAATCTCGATTTAGATATTTATGAGGAAGAAATTTTAGGCCTAGTCGGCGGTTCAGGTGCAGGTAAGTCGGTTCTCCTTAGAAGTATCATTGGCCTTAATAGACCTTCAAGCGGCTCAATTAATATTTTGGGCAAAGAACTATTGGACCTCTCCGATCAAGGTTTGCTGGATATTCAACACCATTGGGGTGTGTTATTCCAAAACGGTGCTTTATTTTCATCCCTGACGGTTGGAGAAAATATACAGGTACCGATGCGCGAATATACGGATATGGACCCCAAAACCCGCGAAGAATTAACCTATTTAAAATTAGATTTGGTGGGCTTATCGCCCAGTGTTGCGAATAAAATGCCATCTGAATTATCCGGAGGCATGCGAAAGCGGGTTGCTTTAGCTAGAGCCATGGCGCTTGATCCGCAAATTTTATTTTTAGATGAGCCAACAGCGGGCCTAGATCCCATCGCCGCAGGGGCATTTGATAAATTAATCTATGACTTACAACGAAATTTAGATTTAACGGTAGTGATAGTGACGCACGATCTGGATACTTTATTTAGTATTTGCGACCGAGTTGCCGTTATAGTAGATAAAAAGATTGTAGAAGACACGCTGTCGAATTTACTAAAATATGATCACCCTTGGTTTAAAGCCTATTTTCATGGACCAAGAGCGCGTCATTTGAGTGAGGATGAGGTGAATGGAGACTAGAGCAAATTATTTACTCGTCGGGATCGTCGTTATTTTGGCGGTCACCGCTGCTTTTACTTTTTTAATTTGGCTGGCAGGCGGTCCTAATCAAGGTCAATACACGCAGGTGATGATTTATTTTCCTGGTTCTGTGAGCGGCTTAAGCCCAGGATCGCAAGTGCGTTATCGCGGGGTGCAAGTGGGTAATGTGGTTGCGGTCAGCTTAGATCCGAAAGCGCCTGATCAAGTTCATGTATTAGTCAAAGTATTAAAAACGACCCCTCTACACGAAGATATGCGAGCCGATTTATAAATGTTAGGGATCACCGGCTTATCAT
>CAZPAA010000014.1:0-15524 GCA_964584425.1 uncultured Gammaproteobacteria bacterium
TACTTTTTCTCTAGTTCAAGTAAAATATGAAGATTGTGATGAAAATCATTTAACAACAGTAGTTGGACCTATTCAATTCAAGGATGACATTATGAAAAATATCTCGCGCAAGCTTTTCCTCGGTTCTTTAACTTCTCTTAGTGTGATGGCCGCAACTGCAGTGTTGGCAGAAGAAATAGTGACTGCACCTGAACTCGAAGGTGGGATCACCGCCATGATCGGTACCTTTTATGCGGTGCCTTCTTCGGATGATCTTCAATTTTTTACAGTTGTAGATGAGACCTCCTCTGTAACACATGATACCGTTTTAAGCGCAGCCCCAGATTATGATTTTGGCTGGCAAGCATCGCTTGGTTATCTGTTTGAAGATACAGCGAATGGGATTGAGTTATTTTATCGTGGCATCAATACGGATGACACAGCGCAGCATTCTACATCTTCGCCAGGTGGTGGTGGTCTTTTCCCGACAGACCACAGCGTTAGCGATAGTATCGACTATGAGCTCAATGCATTTGATTTGATGATTAGCCAATACTTGGACATTGGTACCCATATGCAAATGCGCTTTTTAGGCGGTCTTGCTTATGTAGAGTTGGAACAAAGCCAACACATTGACTCCACAACAGTCACGCATCAACCTAACTTTACAAGGACACTGGAAACTTTCAACAAATCAAGCAGTGAATTCAGAGGCTGGGGGCCACGTCTTGCAATCGATGCACGCTATGATTTTGGCGAAGATTTAGCTGGCTTTGGCATTGTAGGTGGTGCTTCCGTAGCTTATTACCTGGGTGAGACAGATGTATCCGCTAGTATGACTGGTTTTGAAACAGAATGCGCGTCTGGTAAAGAATGTTTAACTAGACCATTGCAACCCAATTCGGCTGATGAAGACTTAAACAACCATGGCGTCACCAACTTAAGAGGTAATTTAGGCATCGATTATGTTTATTTCTTCGATAATGATGAGCGTTCAACCCTGGGCATCGAATTAGGCTATATGGTGGACTTTTATGATGATAGCGTATCCAAAATATCCGCGGCACCAGGGAATGGGATAGGCAACATCACCTTTAATCAAGACACCGTGAATAACCCGCTTACCTTCAGCGGTCCTTATTTAAACTTAAAAGCGGTAATCTAACACTTTTTTAACCCACTTAATCAAGGATGAAACATATGAAAAACTTAACTCAAAAACTGGCTCTAGGCTCTTTAACTTCTCTTGCGGTAATCTCTAGCGCCGCCTTTGCGCAAGAAATTGCGACTGCGCCTTCATTGGAAGGTGGCATCACAGCATCCATAGGTGCGCTTTATGTGGTTCCTTCTGCAGATAATACCGAATATGCCATCACCAACGAAAATGGCAGCCGAACTGAGCACATTAAAACCGCTGACCCAGGCTATGATTTTGGCTGGCAAGCATCGCTCGGTTATCTGTTTGAAGACACTGCGAATGGGATTGAATTGTTTTATCGCGGTATTAACACCGATGGGGACACAAACACCACTACCCTTTTTTCTGATACTGAAGAAACTGAAACCGTCAGCGATAAAGTCAGCTATGAACTCAACGCTGCAGATTTGATGATCAGCCAATTTTTAGATATCGGTACACATATGCAAATGCGCTTTCAAGGCGGTCTTGCTTATGTTGAGCTAGAACAAGAACAAGAGATTAAAGATGTAGATACCTTCACTGGTGAAACCCCTGATATCAGTCTTTTAAAACAAAAAAACGAATTCAGAGGCTGGGGCCCACGTCTTGCGATCGATGCACGCTATGATTTTGGTGAAGAAATCGCGGGCTTTGGGATTGTCGGCGGTGCTTCAGTAGCCTATTTCCTAGGTGAAACCGAACTCACTGCGACTCGATCTCTTAATGGAATAGAAGAAAATCGCGCCACTGAAGATATCAATAATCATGCGGTCACTAACTTAAGAGGTAACCTTGGGATTGACTATGTTTACTTCTTTGATGATGAAGAGTCAACCTTAGGCATCGAGTTAGGCTACCTGGTGGATTTCTATGATGATGCAATTACGACATTTGGTGGCATTGCTGGCACCTCTATAAAAGAGCCCATGGCAGAAAATATTGATGCAGCCGTTGCTACCGTGCAAAGAGGCTCATCTAATAGCCCAGTGACTTTTAGCGGTCCTTACTTAAACTTAAAAGCCGTATTTTAAGTTTTAATTCTAAACCCAGGGGCACAGCTTGTGCCCCTTTTAACATAAGGGAATATGATGAAAATTAAACATCTTTATATTGGTTCATTAACTTCACTGGCTGTGATTGCTGCAAGCAGCGTTTTTGCTGAAGAAATAGCGAGTGCACCCATGCTTGAAGGTGGGGTCACCGCTATGATCGGGACGTTTTATGCAGTCCCTTCTTCAGATGATCTTCAATACTTTGAAATAACAGATGAAAGCGGCTATCTCAACAGTAACACCACCGTTCTAAATGCAGCCCCAAGCTATGATTTTGGTTGGCAAGCCTCATTGGGTTATCTATTCGAAGATACTGCGAATGGGATTGAGTTGTTCTATCGCGGCATCAATAGCGATGATACGGCCAATCATTCTGAAATCCATGATCAAGGTACAGCATCCGAATCTGATTTTTCTATCCAGGATACTGTTGACTATGAGCTCAATGCTGTGGATTTAATGATTAGCCAATTTTTAGACATTGGTACCCATATGCAAATGCGCTTTTTAGGTGGTCTTGCTTATGTAGAACTCGAGCAGACCAATACGATTGACTCTATTAATTTTTTTCCAAATGCCCAAATACCACCCAGTACAACTGATCAGTTTACAACTCGCACAAAACATAGCAGTGAATTTAGAGGCTTGGGCCCTCGTCTTGCAATCGATGCCCGTTATGACTTTGGTGAAGATTTAGCCGGATTTGGTATTGTCGGTGGTGCTTCAGTAGCTTATTTTCTAGGCGAGACGGATGTATCTGCGCATACTTCTTCACCTGCTGGCAAGGTGTGTATTGAGGGAAATTGTGAAACACGCCCGGGAAACCATGCATCCTCTAGTGAAGACTTAGACAACCACGCCGTAACCAATTTAAGAGGTAACCTCGGTATTGACTATGTTTATTTCTTCGATAATGAAGATCTCTCAACCTTGGGCATCGAATTAGGTTATATGGTGGACTTTTATGATGATAGCGTATCCAGTATACCTGCTCGTACCCGGGGTAGCATAGGCAATATCACCTTTAATCAAGACACCGTGAATAACCCGCTTACTTTCAGCGGCCCTTATTTAAACTTAAAAGCAGTAATCTAACATTTTATTAACTCACTCAAACAAGGATGAAACTATGAAAAACTTAACTCAAAAACTGGCTCTAGGTTCTTTAACTTCTCTTGCGGTGATATCTAGCACTGCTTTTGCGCAAGAAATTGCGACTGCGCCAAGTCTAGAAGGCGGAATCAGCGCGACTATCGGTACCTTTTATCTCGTGCCTTCTGCAGATAATACCGAATACACTATAACCTCCGAAGATGGAAATAATTCTCGCGAGATTAACAGCGCTGATCCTGACTACGATTTTGGCTTTGAAGCCTCACTAGGTTATCTATTTGAAGGTACAGCCAATGGGATTGAACTGAGCTACCGCGGTATTAATACCGATGACACCAGCAGCACAGACGTTGTATTTGGCCCTACCGACACCGCAACGATTAGCGACAAAGTCAGCTATGAACTCAATGCTGTGGACTTAATGATCAGCCAATTTTTAGATATTGGTACCCATATGCAAATGCGCTTTATGGGTGGTCTTGCTTATGTTGAATTGGAGCAAGAGCAACAAATTGAAAAAGTTGAGATCGACGGCTCATCCACTGATGTCGAAATTTTAAAACACAAAAGCGAATTTAGAGGCTGGGGCCCACGTCTTGCCATCGATGCGCGCTATGATTTTGGTGAAGATATGGAAGGCTTTGGGATCGTCGGCGGTGCTTCAGTAGCCTATTTCTTGGGTGAAAATGACACCACTGTAACAGATACTGTTAATGGAAAGCCAGAAGGCAACGCAGCTGAAGATTCAAATAATCATGCGGTCACTAACTTAAGAGGTAACCTAGGTATTGATTATGTTTACTTCTTTGATGATGAAGAATCAACCTTAGGCATCGAGCTAGGCTATCTGGTTGACTTCTATGATGATGCAGTTTCGACTATTAGCGGTACCACTGGTCTCATCGACCCTGTGTATGGGATAGCAAACAATAGCCTTATCAGAAAAGTGTCAACAGAAAGTTCAACTAATAGCCCAGTTACCTTCAGCGGTCCTTATGTAAATGTAAAAGCGGTGTTCTAGAGAGAATAATCCCCCCTTTTCAAGGGGGGATTTCATTTCAGGCCTTAGTTTAGGCGCAGTTTCCTTGTAATTTTTTTCAAGTTCCCTAATATACCAATATAGGATTAATTAACACAAGGATGAAAAGTGATGGTTTCTATGTCATTTTTAAAATTATCCCTCAAGTTTTATTAATCTTCTTCCGATACAACTTGCAATATCGCCCAATTGGGTACTACAAACTTAAGGATCTTCATGATGAAAATTAAAAATATATATATCAGTTCATTAACTTCTTTGGCAGTAATTGCTTCTAGCGCAGCTTTTGCAGAAGAAATGGTGACCGCTCCTTCATTTGAGGGTGGACTAACTGCCATGATTGGTACTTTTTATGCTGTGCCTTCTGCTGAACAAGATGGCGTTGCGGAAGTAACCGGCTCCGAGACGCATGTAGAATCAATCCATGCTTTTAATGCCGATCCTGATTATGACTGGGGCTGGCAAGCTTCTTTAGGTTATATTTTCGAAGATACCGCTAATGGTATTGAATTGTTTTACCGCGGTTATAACTCCGATTCTTCTGATAGTGCCTCTTTCGTGCCCACTGATGATGGTAGTACTATTGTCTCTGTGGATATCGATGATCAGCTCAACTATGAGCTTAATACTGGTGACTTAATGATAAGCCAATATATGGATATTGGAACACACATGCAAATGCGCTTTTCTGGCGGCTTGTCTTATCTAGAGATTGAACAAGAAGAACACCTCAATACAGTGGCGAACTTTGAAGCAGGTACTTCACCATCACAAACTGCTTCTTTCCAACAAAAAAGTGAATTTACTGGCTGGGGTCCCCGTCTAAGCATAGATGCACGTTATGATTTTGGTGAAGACCTCGCAGGCTTAGGCATTGTGGGCGGTGCTTCAGCAGCTTATTTCCTTGGGGAAAACGATTTCACTTCTACTCTTATTGAAACAGATGGAGATGTGACATCATTTAAAGATGAGCAAGACAATCAATCAGTTACCAATTTAAGAGCCAACCTAGGTATTGACTATGTATATTTCTTTGATAATGATGAAACAACAGTGGGCATAGAAATCGGCTATTTGGTTGACTTCTATGATGATGCCACCGTTAATGCTGCTGCCGTTGAGAGGAGCCTAGTAGGTGGTGGCGGTGTAAGTGGTGTGGTAGTCACTGAAGCAGGTGATATCACCTTTAGCGGTCCTTATGTCAATCTAAAAGCAGTGTTCTAAGTTTAGTGATGTGCGATTAAAAAAGGGGCTTTATGCCCCTTTTTTTATGGTATGTTTTTAAGCTCGATAGTTGGGCGCATCATGTTGCAACCCTATAATACGGTTTAAATGTATGAAATGTGGGCTGTGTTGCGGGTACCCTCTTTCGATGGCGGAATCTTTCACCCTTATCAATTCATCTACAGACAAATTACTGGCTTGATATTCGGCTAAGGCTAATTTTATTTCTAAATCTATGTGATCGTAATTCACCTGTTGATACTGCTCCCAAGCTGGAGCTGAGGGTGCATTAGGTTTAATGACAGGTGCACATTGGGATTGTTGTAACAATGTCAGTATTTCATTCAGCATATGTTGCTGAACTTTTAATTGTTGTTCTAATGAGCCTATGCGGATCAGCAATACACTCTCTTCTTCTTCATGCTCATAATCTTCATTGGTTTTTCTTGATGAGCCAACGTAATCCTTTCCTTTCTTTTGCTGGCGAGTTTCTGCTTCAAAAAGTTTGCGATCGTTTTCTAATTCAAGTTTTAAATTTTGGCCTAAATTTTTATCTTCGTTTAATAAAGACTGTACTTTATTATTAAATTGCCAAAATGAAGGCTTAGAAAAATGATCTGGATATAATGAACATAAAGCCACTGCATAAATTCCACCTGATCTTTTATAGAGTTGCTCCAGTATTTCTTTATCATCTAGCACAGATATCATCTGTGCAAAATGGAACTCTCCTCCAGTTAATATTAAGCGCTGCAAATATTTTAAAATATCCAGTAACAAACCATCCGCATCATTATGTGAAATAATATGACGTATAATGGTTTTTAACTCGAACGGTTCTATTAAATTCAAAATGCCAATGATGTCTTCTGGCCCTCTTGCATGAAATAAAGTGCGTAAGGCATAAAATTTTTTGTACGGGCTGTAAAACCATTTCTTAAATTCTGCAAAATGCCAACTAAAAACCTTTTGTTTATCCCCATCTTTACTCAAATAAAGCAAGGCTAAACTATAAACAACCGCCGATTTATTTTTTAAAATCCTAAATAAAAGCTCATCACTGCCTCTAAACATCAGACCTAGGAAAATAGCATTTATCAATATGTCGTTTTTCCCCCAATCAAACGCAATGCTTTCATCCGGCTGGAAATTGGCCATTAATTTTGCAAGCATGCGCCTACCTGCTTCACGTAAATAGCAGTCATGCTTATAATGGTTGAAAACTTTAACAAAATAATTTTTACTACTGATTTCTACTCTATTTCCTACGTAGTTTCCTACCTTTTCAGAAGCTGTGAACCAGCTTTTCTCAGATGAATAAACTTTTATTTCCAGGTAAGCGAAAGAAAATCCTTTTATGTGAATGAGATTGGCCTTATTAAGCAGGACTGTAAATTCATCCTTAAAACTATGATCTTCCCGCAAGTAAGGGATATTGATCTCCACCTGTTTCTTTTCAAAATCATTGAGTGCAAATATTTTGATTATCATTTCTGGAAGGTTTGGTGCGGCTTTTAAAAGCCCTGCTACATCCGCATCACTCATCGCGCAAAAATATTTTTGCGCCAAGATAAAATCGGAACACAGTAGATCAATAAACCGCTGTGGATGAGCAATGAAATGATCAAAAATGAGCTTTATTGGCTCTGGTCCTGCATCGACATTGGTTTTATGATCTGTTTGCAATGTTCCAATATTATATTTTTCTGCTTCTCTTTCAGCTCTGAATCTGGAAACAATATCTTCTTCGGTTTTAATTCGTATTTGTTCTCTAAAATCAGCAGATTCTTGTCCTTGATAGCATGCATGAAATTTGACGTATAATTTATGGGCATTTTCTATTTGACCCAATGCAAGTAAGGTCAAGATAAATTGTTTAACTTCATTCTGCGCTAATTGCGCAAAATTACCATCCCCTAACTTCACATCAAGACTTTGCAATCTTCGCGTTAACTCATTCAAAAAATGAGCAATCTCATCGAAGATTCCCCCACTGGGACGTGCTCCAAACAGTTCACCTATAGTTTTCCAGGAGTGGAGGCTGATCCTTTTGAATAATTTTATGAAAGCACCTTCATTGAGCGGCACTGATAAATAAGCGATTGGAGAAACAATCCCCCATCCCAGTATTTTATTAATGGTATCAAAAATATCGGTATCACTTTTATTGATTTCATCAGTTAAATCAAGCTGCGATATCCAAGTAAAAGAAGGTAAAGTCCAGCAAGGAAAAATATCTGAAAATAATTTATCAAAAAAGTTTTTTTTATTAATAGCCGATTTTTTAGCAAGATCATACTGGGTAAATATCACCTGCGCATCAATCCGACCATAATGTTCAAAACCATCTACAGTATTACATTCTGCATTAATGGTTGTAAGTTCATCTTTACCTGTGACAATAATCTCAGACAATGCGTCCTTCGTAGTGAAAAGAGGAAATGTTAAATGTTCTTTCACTTCAGTTTTATAGGCTATCTGTAAATAAGGTTCATTTCTGTTATAAAGCAACGCTTTTTTAAATAAATTAGTGTTTTTAGCAACTTTTGATGGGTCAATATCAGTGCTATTGCCACTTAATTTTCGTGCTCTAGCGTAAACTGAAGTGCGATAATGATGTCTAATGATCTCACATATCATTTTCATAAACCGCTTATAGTCATTTGAATCTTCTGGTGTGGCACTAAAAGCAAGATGTAATGGCGAGCTATCAGCAATAAACATTTTTTCAAAAATATCTGATTTTAAATCAAATTTCAGTCTTAGAAATAATTCGGTTAACAATGACCAATGCTTGTTTTTAATCAAAACTTTGGTGAGAGATTCTAGAATGGGCCCAATAATACTATCCACATTAAGATTATAAATGGTTCCCCAGCTTCTAAAAAAATTGGCTAAGGCTCCTGGCAAATTTTTTTGTATATATTGTCGTTTTAAATGAGCATCATAGGCGCGGATGGCGCTCTCGTGATCATAGGAAAAAGTAGGATCATGCCTAGGATCATTTCCGCTATTGCTATTACCCTCGAATATTTTCAAGGATTTAGTTTTCTCCTCTTCAAAAATACAATATTCGTAAGTAATGCTTTTAAAGCTACCAATACCCCTCTCACTTCGCCGCAACCCCGAATCTAATAGCATCTGAATTGCTTTTTCCCAAAGCGCTGGTTCTGATGTACGTGAAGGCAATCGCACTGTTTCCGCATCATATTTTTCTTTAGGGAGTGTCACATTACTTGTTGTAAGTTTCGTGTAGTCGTAGCTACCTTCTACCAATTCTAACCAGTCGAAAATATCTTTTGCGTGCAGGGTCTTCACCAGCTTGACTATTTGCAAGGTATTAAACCCTGCAAGTAGTGCTATTGCAGTATTAAAATCAGTTTTTAATAACGATTGGATTAACTTCGGATCCGCGATCGTTTTTTCAAGTAATTCAGCCCATTGATTGTCTGCTGAAGGAGGAGGTGCGATAGGCGTAGTAGAGCCACCCATGATTTACCCATTTTTTGTAAGCTTACTGCATGATACTTAATTATAGGGAGTTTAGCAAGAGGAAGTGGGATGACTTTTTGGAGGCAAAACTCTTATCGGGGCTACCGTCCAAACGGGCTCCCGTCCTGCGGGGACGCCCCTCCGGCCACCCGTTTGGAACCATTCTCAGTGGGAGAGTTTTGCCTCATTTTAGTCACTAATTATGCTTATAATAAGTTTTAGGCTGACGATAAGTATTAGGATTTACAGGCGACTTTTGGTGATATCTTTCGTACAAATGCAAGGTTTTAGTTTTATCTTGCGGAAAATGTTGCAAAATAGCTTGCCGATCATTTTGCTTTGTTGTTGCATACAACGCATTTACATGCTGTTGAATATGTCGCATACCCACTTGAAATAAATATTTATCAGATGCATTAGGAATGCGATTTAAGGACGCTTCTGATAAAAAAACCTGATTAGTTTGACGAAAATTTTCCAGCGCTTCATTGGCTAATTCATACAACAAATGCATATATTCCGGCATTTGCTCGGGTTTAAAAAAAATTTCAGCAGCGGCAGAAATTCCACGCGATTTTAAAATAGACTCTATTTTCATTAAATGTACCGCATGAAATAGCAAGGCACGTCTTCGATTACCTAATTTTTGTCCATAACGTCCGGATTTATTGCGGATGATCCATACGCCATCTTTGTAATATAAATCCCCACCAATGTGCGCCTTTTTGTGCGCACGCGGAATAATACTTGGATGTCCATTTTGGAAATGACTTTTGATAATTTTGCGAACCTTTCTATCGGTTTGTAGCAAAGTTAGCAATGCGGTATTTGGGTGAGAAACATCTTCTTTTCGTGGCTTTACAATAAAATCAAAAATTAATCTTTTTAAATCCCGTTCGCTGTAAGAAATGTTTTTTTTAAGTTGGGTTAAATGCTGCGCTATTTTTTCATGGATGGTGGGATAATGCTTGACAATCAACTCATTCAATATTTTTTCTAAGAGATTTGCCGTTTCATTTTCATTTTGGTTATTAGTTTGCCTAAAGCGATCTATTTGTTTATATGGAATTTCCAGGCCGATGGTCAGGTCTTCATCCAATATGCAAATAAAATCAACTTCGGTATTATTGGCAAATAACTGCTGGCAGGCTTCGGATGTCATCTGGCTAATATTATAAAAAAATAAATTCATCCCCCCTTCTTCTGGATGTAAGTAATGCGCGTAACGTACATCCGTTTTTTGTAATCTTCTAAGTAATCGTAAATGTGCCGATGCAGGACGTCGTCTCATTTTTCAACCTAAAATAAATTATTTACTTTATTGTAAACTAAGTTTGGAAAAGTGGTATGCAGCATTTATTTTTTTTGTTAGAATCTGTAGGTTGTATTTTGTATTAACAAACTAAGGATAGTCATGATGAAAAAATTTCTTTCTAGTTCTTTAACATCATTAACTGTATTGGCATCGAGCGTTGTTTATGCTGACCAATTAGTTGACGTGCCTGCACTTGAAGGTGGGTTTACCGGAATGATCGGTACCATGTATGTTGAACCTTCTTCAGACAGTGAAAATTTCGGCGTGAACTCATCTTCAGGATTAAACATCAACCCGGATTTTTCATTTGGTATACAAGCTGCCCTTGGATATATTTTTGATAATACTGCAAATGGTGTTGAGGTGGTTTGGCGCCATCTTGAAGCGCATGATCCCAATGACGGTTTTGGCTTTGCAAATCCCAAAGGAGTACCTGCAGAGGGTTTTCTTTACAGCGAACTTGATAATGAGTTTAATTCTCTAGATGTGATGATCAGTCAATTCTTAGATGTGGGTGAGAGCATGCAAATGCGCTTAGTCGCGGGTGCCTCTTATTTGGAATTGGAGCAAAATCAAAAAACGACTTTTGCTGATATCACTCACGAACCACAAACATCTCCCCCTACAATCACCAACTACACCACCGAACATAGTATGTTCGTCGGCTGGGGCCCACGTGTTGGTATAGACACACGTTATCAATTTGAAGACATTTACGATACTGACATTGACATTGGTCTAGTTGCAGGTGGCACTCTGGCTTACTATCTTGGCTCATTGAAAACGAATTCGAAGCACTTTTTTATCGAGGGTGGTAATTACCCACTTTACAATGAGTATCATACGCATTCTGTCACTAATATCAGAGCCAATGTTGGTTTAGATTATGTGTACTTCTTTGAAGATGATGACTATCCGACAATTGGTGTGGAAGTGGGTTATCAAGTGGATTACTATGCGGATGGCATAGGTTCAATAGGTACGGTGGAAGATCCAGATGTTGATACTTTCGCGCTGACGATGAGTGGACCGTATTTGAATTTGAAGAGTGCGTTTTAGGTAGGAGCTATCCCCCTTTGAAAAAGGGGGTGCCCGTAGGGCGGGGGATTTGAGATATCTGCTTATAACAAGGCTCTTTAAATCCCCCCTGCACCCCTTTTTCAAAGGGGGATTTCAGAGAGGGCTTTAAGCTAAAATTTCCAACACTTCTTCTAATTGAGAAATGATCTTCCCACTGGGCACTGCAACACTTTGCGGCACAAGTTGTTTACGTGCACCGGAAATGGTAAAACCTTGTTCGTAAAGTAGAATACTGATCTGCCGCACTAATTCCACATCTTCACGCACATAATAACGGCGATTGCCACGACGCTTGCTTGGGCGCAGTTCAGCAAACTCTTGTTCCCAGTAACGCAAAACATGTGGTTTAACTCCACATAAACTACTGACTTCACTAATGGTGAAATAACGTTTTTGCGGAATTTCAGGATGGGTATTATTATTCATCATCATTCATCTGTGTTGCTTGTTGCTTAATCATTGAAGTTTGCTCTTCCACTTTTGTTTTGAGCTTTTGGCCGGCGCGGAAAGTGACTACGCGACGTTTGGTGATCGGAATTTCTTCTCCGGTTTTAGGATTACGTCCTGGGCGCTCACTTTTATCTCGCAAGCTAAAATTTCCAAAGCCAGATAGTTTAACGTTTTTACCTTGTTCTAAATACGCGCGCACTTCTTCAAAAAAAAGCTCCACCATGTCTTTGGCTTCGCGCTTATTTAAGCCTACATCATTAAATAATTTTTCTGCAATATCTGCTTTGGTGATCGCGCTCACGATTTAGTTCCTTATAGTTGCTTGAAATTTATTCTCTAATGCTTGTATTACGGTTTGAATCAAAGCATTAATTTGTTCATCATTCAACGTTCGATTATTGGATTGCAAAACAATCCCCATCGCCACACTTTTTTTATCAGGGGCGATATTCTGCCCCTCATAAACGTCGAAAATTTTAACTTCTTGTAATAACTCGGGCACACACTCTCGCACCAGTTGGCAGAGATCTTGTGCAGCAACATTTCTGTTCACTACTAACGCTAAATCTCGACGTATGGACGGAAATTTAGTCACATCAAGAAATCGTGGCGTTTTACTATTTAATAAGGCCTCGAGCTGCAATTCAAACACAAATACTTTGCCTTTCAGATCCAGTTGCATTGCGACCTGTGGATGCAACTGACCTATAAATCCAATCACATTTTGCTGGTGCATTAATAACGCGCTCTGGCCTGGATGTAAGGCTGGATGTGCACCTTTACACCAAGCAAACGCATCTGCCCTACCCGTTTGAGCTAATAAGGCCTCAACATCACCTTTTAGATCATAAAAATTAAGTTCACGCTTTGGCAATTGCCAATGTTTATCCGGCTGGATGCTTGATAAGACCCCAGCGATAAATGGCCGCTGATGAAGATGCTCGCCTTCAGGGATAAAACATAAACCTAATTCAAATAACCGAACCTGCATCTGCTGTCTGTTTTGATTGTAGCAAAGGGCCTGTAATAAACCAGGTAAGAGGCCGACGCGCATAACGTCCATCTGGCTGCTCATGGGGTTTAAGAGTGGCAAACCTGGTTGGCCGGTTATTAATTCCTGGGTCGTGTGATCGACAAAACTATAGGTGATCACCCCATGGTAGCCGCGCGCGACACATAAACTGCGTAATTTATCTGAGGTTAACCTATCCTCAGGTGTTGCAATAGCTTTTAAGCTCATTTGGGGCGGATGTGAGGGAATATGTTGATAACCATAGACCCGCGCTAATTCTTCAATCAGATCCATTTCCATGGAGATATCAAAACGAAAAGAGGGAGAAATCACTTCCCAGCTGTCATCCTGCGCGTCATTGCGAGCGCAAGCTCCGTCATTGCGAGTCGAAGCTCCGTCATTGCGAGCGAAGCGAAGCAATCCAGGTTCAGTACTTGAATTGGCATTGGAACCTGGATTGCCACGCTTCGCTCGCAATGACGGAGCTTCGACTCGCAATGACGGAGCTTCGACTCGCAATGACGGAGCTTCGACCCGCAATGACGGAGATAGAAGTTTTACTTGCATGCCTAGGCGTTCCAAAATCGGTTGCACTTGGTCTTTGGGGAAATGAAGGCCTAGCATACGGTTTATTTTGGAATAACGTAATAAGATATTTTTTTGAAGTTTAGGTGCTTGGCCTGAAGTGGTCACTGGACCTGCGCGTCCGCCGGCGAATTCTAAAATAAGCTCGCTTGCTCTGGCCATTGCTTGATTAATAAGAGCCGGATCAACGCCACGCTCAAAACGATAAGCACCATCGCTAAAAATTCCAAATAAACGGGTTTTACCCGCGATACGTTGCGGCACAAAATGCGCGCATTCTAGAAAAAACGCTCGGGTATCAAGCGCAACGCCGGATGATGCGCCGCCCATTACCCCTGCGAGGGCCAACACTTGATGCTCATCGGCGATCACTAAACTACGTTCATCTAATTGTGCAATCGTGCCATCTAATAATTCTAATTGTTCACCCTTTTTTGCATCACGCACGCACATCTGCTGCCCTACTTTTGCTAAGTCGAATGCATGTAGCGGCTCACCTTGTTCATACATTACATAATTGGCAATATCAACGATTAAAGAAATACTGCGAACGCCCAGTTGTTCTAAACGTTGCGTTATAAATGCCGGTGTTGGCTTGGTGTTATCAATATCAAGGAATACACGGCCCGAATAAATGGGGCAATCTTGGGATTGCAGGGTTACGGTTTTTTGGTCAGTACAAGTTTCTCTTATGACCGGAATGGGATGTTCAATGCATGGCGTTTGGGTTAATGCGCCTATTTCACGGGCAAGGCCTTGCACACTTAAGCAATCGCTCCGATTCGGGGTTAAATTGATGTCGATTAAATAATCGCCATTTTCAAGTGGGTGCAAACCATCGACTTCAAGACCTGATAAGCTTAGCAATTGCGCAAGTTTATTCACATCTTGATTGATAGAGATCCATTCACGCAAGGCATTTAAAGTGACTTTCATATTGGGCCTTTAAACAAACTGTTTTAAAAATCGCAGATCATTTTCAAATAATAAGCGTAAATCGGGAATGCCATAACGCAGCATCACTAAGCGCTCTAAACCCATACCGAAAGCAAAACCTGAATAACGTTCAGCGTCGATACCACATGCGCTCAATACATTCGGGTGCACCATGCCGCAGCCTAAAATTTCTAACCACTGATTTTCACGCCAAAGCACATCGACTTCAGCTGAAGGTTCAGTAAATGGGAAATAAGATGGGCGCATGCGAATTTCGAGTTCTTTTTCAAAGAATTGTTCTAGTACGGTATGGAGTAAACCTTTGAGATCGGCAAAGCTGCTTTCTTCACTGAGCAGTAAACCTTCGATTTGATTAAACATGGGCGTGTGGGTCATATCACTGTCGCGGCGATACACGCGTCCCGGGGCAATTAAGCGAAACGGCGGTGTATGGTTTTGCATATAATGGATTTGTACCGGAGAGGTATGACTGCGCAGTAAACGGCCATCGGCAAAATAAAATGTGTCATGCATGGCGCGCGCAGGATGATGTTCGGGTGTGTTTAATGCGGTGAAATTATAATATTCTGTTTCAACTTCCGGGCCTTCGATGGTTTGGAATCCCAGGGAATGAAAGATTTCGATTAAGCGTTGAAGCGAACGCGTGAGTGGATGTAAACCGCCGAATTTATTATCGATACCGGGGAGCGTTACATCGATGGCTTCTTTTGAGAGTGTTTGATTTAATTGTTCGCTTTCTAAAATATGGTGACGTGCTTGTAAATCGGCTTCGATTTGTTCTTTGGCTTGGTTGATGATTTGGCCGAATTTTGGGCGATCTTCGGGGGGTAAAGTGCCGAGATTTTTTAAAAGTGCAGTGACTTCACCTTTTTTGCCTAGATATTGAATACGAAGGGCTTCAAGGACGGAGAGATCCTGCGCTTGAGCGATGGCTTTTTTTGCTTGTTGGATGATTTCGGTGATCGCGTCCATGAATTATATTTCCAAAAATTAATCCCCCTTTGAAAAAGGGGGTGCCCGCAGGGCGGGGGATTTTGAGATGTTTG
>CAZPAA010000015.1:0-9894 GCA_964584425.1 uncultured Gammaproteobacteria bacterium
TCCATTTCCATAAAATAAAATTCAAGATCATCGACTAAAAATTCAATGGTGCCTGCGCCGACATAACCTAAGCCTTGCACAATTTTAAGTGCTGCTTCGCCGATTTTCTCACGCAGTTCATTGGAAATATCAGGACCCGGTGCTTGTTCAATAATTTTCTGGTGGCGGCGCTGCATGGAGCAATCGCGCTCGAATAAATAAATAGCGTGCCCGAATTGATCGCCTAATACTTGAATTTCAATATGTCTTGGATTTTGTAAATATTTTTCTAAAATCACTTTGTCATTGCCAAAACTCGCGCTCGCCTGGCGTTTTGCACTTTTTAGTTTTTCTTCGAATTCTGCCACCTTTTCTACAATCTGCATACCTTTACCACCGCCACCGGCAATCGGTTTAATTAATAAAGGAAATGAGAGATTTTTTAGATCGTTATATTGCGGCAACACCGGGCAACCGTATTGTGCTGCTAATGATTTAGATTCATCTTTTAAACCCATCGCGCGCATATGTTCGCTTTTGGGTCCAACAAAAATAATCCCATTTCGCTCACACGCTGCTGCAAAATCTGCATTTTCTGAGAGAAATCCATAACCGGGATGAATGGCATCGACTTTGGCTTGTTTTGCAACTGAAATAATTTTCTCAATGTTTAAATAACTTTCACGCGCAACCGCTTCGCCAATGTGAAAGGCTTCGTCGGCATACTGAACATAAAGTGCATCGGCATCCACATCGGAGTAAATGGCAATGGTGGTAAGATTTAATCGTTTTGCGGTTTTGATAATTCTGCAGGCAATTTCACCACGATTGGCGATGAGTAAGCGTTTAAACATTTTTCTTCTCAAAGAAATTTTTTAATCTCGCTTGCGCTTCACCAGATTTGCGTATTTGTGATAATACATCTGCGGTGAATCTTCCTCGCGCCTCACCATCATTTATTTTTAGAACTTCGCGACAGAGTTGTTTTGTTCTGCGTAGGGCTTCTGGGCCATTTGATAATAAATGATTGATGCACGCATTGACCGTTTCATCAAGTAGATCTTTTGCGACGACTTGATGCACTAATCCAAGTGTCATCGCATCCTTTGCGGTTAATTTTTCTGCGCTTAACATGAAACTTTTGGCTTGTCTTACGCCCAAAGCTTCGATCACAAATGGGCTGATAATGGCGGGCACTAAACCTAATTTTACTTCCGATAAACAAAATACGGCGCCCTCTTCTGCAATCACAAAATCACAGTTGGCCAATAATCCAATCGCACCACCAAATACGGCGCCATTAACACTGGCAACTACAGGCACATCTAAATCGTGTAAAGATTGCATGAATTGCGCTAATTTTATGGGATCATGGGTTTGATGTTGCATTTCATATAAATCTGCGCCCGTGCAAAAATGTTTGCCAGCGGCACGAATACATAACACATGCGTGTCTTCTTGCGCTTGCGCTACATTCACTATTTCGGTGAGCTCTAGAATCATTTGCTCATTTAAAGCATTACCGACTTCGGGTCGATTTAATGTGATCACACCCACATGATTTTTGAGCTCATAATTACATACGGAATATTGCAAATTCTGTCTCCTTAATCGATGAGCGCAAGGTTGCCGCTAAACTTAATGCTAATACTTGACGCGTGTCTTTTGGGTCGATAACACCATCGTCCCAGAGTCTTGCGCTGGCATAATAGCAGCTCGCTTCCGCAGTAAATGCTTCAACGACGGGTTGCTTGAATGTATTGCGCTCTTCTTGCGACCAATCTTTTCCGGATTTTTTTAATTGTGCGGCTTTGACATCGGCTAATACATCTGCCGCTTGCTCGCCGCCCATCACGCCGATTTTTGCATTGGGCCAGGTAAATAAAAAGCGAGGATCGTATGCACGACCGCACATACCATAATTTCCAGCGCCAAAACTATTGCCAATAATAACCGTGATTTTAGGCACATTTGCGCAAGCGACCGCAGCGACTAATTTTGCGCCATGTTTAGCGATCCCTTCAGCTTCGTATTTTTTCCCGACCATAAATCCGGTGATATTTTGTAAGAATATAATCGGAATTTTTCGTTTGCAACACATTTCGATAAAATGGGTTGCTTTTAGAGCGGATTCTGAAAATAAAATACCATGATTGGCGATAATACCGACGGGGTATCCATGGATGTGGGCGCTGCCGCAAACAATGGTTTTGCCAAACAAGGCTTTAAATTCAAAAAATTCGGAATTATCAACTAAGCGAGCAATAATTTCGCGAGGATCGACCTGAACACGCGGGTCACGCGGGACGATGCCGTAGAGTTCTTCGATTGGATAGGCCGGTTCTTGTGGGGCTTTAACCGCCAAAATTTGCGTTGTTGGCGGATCTAGATTTGCAATAATATCTCGTGCAATTTGCAAAGCATGTGCATCATCTTGCGCATAATAATCCGCAACACCTGAAATAGCGCAGTGCACATCGGCGCCGCCTAATTCTTCTGCACTCACGACTTCACCGGTTGCAGCTTTCACGAGGGGCGGGCCGGCTAAAAAAATGGTCGCTTGGTTTTTTACCATAATACTTTGATCAGCCATTGCAGGAACGTATGCGCCGCCCGCAGTACAAGAACCCATGACGACTGCAATTTGTGAAATATTAGCACTAGACATTTGTGCTTCATTAAAAAATATTCTGCCGAAATGTTGTTGGTCTGGGAACACTTCTGCTTGATGCGGTAAATTTGCACCACCGGAATCTACTAAATAAATACAAGGGAGATGATTTTCTTTCGCAATCATTTGTCCGCGTAAATGTTTTTTTACGGTTAAGGGATAATATGTGCCGCCTTTCACGGTAGCATCATTTGCAATGATCATGCACTCACGGCCAGATACACGACCGATGCCGACAATAATGCCTGCGGATGGCACCGATTCGGTATAAACGTCTTCTGCAGCGAGTTGCCCGATTTCTAAAAATGGCGATCCTTGATCTAATAATTGTGCGATGCGATCCCGTGGCAATAATTTCCCACGTGCTTGATGGGCTTCAACCGCTTTGGTTTCGCCCCCTTGCTGAACTTTTTGCACTTTTTGTTTTAATTCATCTACCAAAGCTTGCATGGCGTTCGCATTGTTTTGAAATTCGTCAGAACTTGCTTTAATTTTGCTAATGATTTTCGGCATTATTTTGTCTCTTTGAATAATTCACGACCAATTAACATACGGCGAATTTCGCTGGTGCCCGCGCCAATTTCATAAAGTTTTGCATCGCGCAAGAGTCGACCGGCGGGATATTCATTAATATACCCATTGCCACCTAAACATTGAATCGCTTGCAATGCCATTTGCGTTGCGGCTTCTGCGGTATATAAAATAACGCCAGCCGCATCTACGCGTCCAACGTGATTGCGATCGCAAGCACTTGCAACTGCATACAAATAACTACGTGATGCGCTTAAAGTGGTATACATATCTGCAATTTTGCCTTGCATCAATTGAAATTCACCAATGGCTTTACCAAATTGTTTACGTTCATGCACATAAGGCAGCACTAAATCCATGCAGGCCTGCATGATGCCAACGGGACCCGCAGCGAGAACAAGGCGTTCATAATCAAGACCGCGCATGAGTACTTTTGATCCCTTATTCACTTCACCTAAAACATTTTCTTTGGGGACAATACAGTCTTTAAATACTAATTCGCACGTACTTGAACCGCGCATGCCTAATTTATCGAGTTTTTGTGCGGTAGAAAATCCGGGGAAAGTTTTTTCAATGATAAATGCGGTGATTTTTTTTTCATCTTCGGTGGGAATGACTTTAGCGTACACCACGATCACATCCGCATAAGGGCCGTTGGTGATCCACATTTTATTACCGTTAAACACATAATGGCTGCCTTTATCTTCTGCGGTTAAGCGCATACTCATTACATCCGATCCTGAAGTCGGTTCACTCATTGCCAATGCACCGACATGTTCACCGCTAATTAACCGTGGTAAATATTTTTGTTTTTGTGTAGGCGTACCATTTAAACTAATTTGATTAACGCATAAATTAGAATGAACACCATAGCTTAAGCCTACAGATGCAGATGCGCGGCTAATTTCTTCCATCGCGATAACGTTGGCTAAATAGCCCATGCCAACGCCGCCATATTGTGAGTCTGCAGTAATGCCAAGTAAACCTAATTCCCCTAATTTGGGCCATAAATTTCGGGGGAACTCATCCATTTCATCAATTTGCGCGGCTATCGGCGCAATATTTTTTTCTGAAAATTGTTGAACGGTTTGTCTTAATAATTCTAAAGATTCATCGAGGCCCAACTGCAGCATACTATTTTCCTTCTAATTTTTGGGTTAATTCTGGGACAGCTTGAAATAAATCTGCGACCAAACCGTAATCAGCGATTTGAAATATCGGCGCGCTGCTGTCTTTATTAATCGCAACAATCACTTTGCTGTCTTTCATCCCAGCGATATGTTGTATTGCGCCTGAAATACCAATGGCAAAATATAAATCTGGCGCCACCACTTTACCGGTTTGCCCCACTTGATATTCATTGGCAATATAGCCTGCATCAACCGCCGCGCGGGTTGCACCAATTGCGCCGCCTAAAACGTCAGCTAATTTTTCAATCAGTTTAAAATTTTCTTGACTGCCTAAAGCGCGTCCACCCGAAACCACAATTTTTGCTGAGGTTAATTCCGGGCGTAAACTTTTCTCTTGGGTAAGTTTAACAAAACGTGATAATTTTAAATCATAAATTTTATCGCAAGCTTGAATGTTAGCATTTTGTGTGCCTGAGGAAACAGGCTCAAATGCTGTGGGTCTTATTGTCAAACAAATTGGATTTGCTTGAATTTCGACAGTTTCTTGTGCATTCCCTGCATAAATGGGGCGCACAAAGGTATGTGCGTCGATGATTTGAATCACTTCAGATACCATATCTACATCTAGTAAACCCGCAATGCGCGGCATCAAATTTTTTCCGAAGGTGTTGGCACTCGCCAGTATATATTGATAATCCCCGTCATTGCGAGCATCGCGAAGCAATCCAGGTTCAATGCTGGATTGCTTCGCTGCGCTCGCAATGACGGAACGAGTCCTTACTAATTCGGCACATAATTGCGCCATGTTTTCCGCTAGCAAATGCGCATAAGCTTCATGCTGCGCAACTATCACTTCCTGCACGCCGGATAATTTCGAGGCTTCTTGCGTCAAATTTTCTAAATCAACACCCGCTAATAGCACACTCACATTTTCTGCGAGTTGTTGTGCAGCGGCAATAGTAGAGCGCGTTGCACTTGAGAGCGACTTTGCATCATGTTCAGCAATGACTAATGCTTTGATCATGGAATTAATTTTTCCTGTTTAAGTGTTTTGATTAATTCATCTACATTATTCAGAATTTTCCCACCTTCACGCATTTGGGGTGGCTCTACTTTGAGAATTTTATAATTGGCGCTGGTTTCTATATTCAAATTCGCTAAAGGGATCACCTCTAGCGGCTTTTGTTTTGCTTGCATAATATTCGGTAAACTTGCAATGCGCGGTTGATTTAAGCGTAAATCCGTCGTCACCACCGCTGGCAAATTCAGCGCTAATGTTTCTAAACCTGCATCCACTTCTCGCGTAATGATCGCTTGCTTTTCTTCTAAATCAATTTTGGAAATAAATGTTCCGATCGAATACTGCAAGCGCGCGGCCAACATTTGGCCCGTTTGATTATAATCGCCATCAATCGCTTGTTTACCCATGATGACAAGTTGTGCTTGCTGCGAAACCGTCACTGATTGTAAAATCTTCGCAATCGCACGCGGAAATAATACTTGATCGGTTTCAATTAAAATCGCACGGTCCGCACCCATCGCTAAGGCATTACGTAAAATCTCTTGCGAATGACTATCACCAATCGATACGGCGATGACCTCATCAGCTTGATGCTTTTCTTTGAGTCGAACGGCTTCCTCAACCGCAATTTCATCAAACGGATTCATCGACATTTTGACGTGCTCTGTCACAACGCCAGAATTATCCGATTTCACCCGAATTTTTACGCGATAATCAACAACACGTTTAATGGGAACTAAAATTTTCATAAAACCTAAAATCCATATCGCAAAAATAATGATCCCCCTTTGGAAAAGGGGGTGCCCGCGTCTAGCGGGGGATTTAAAGATCTCCGATTATAAACAAAGATCTTTAAATCCCCCTACCCCCTTTTCCAAAGGAGGATCACCAATCCATTTTTTATAGCCATATGCTATTATAGGTTATCATGACGAGAGAAAGTATGCATTTTGATGTGATTATCGTTGGCGCAGGACCTGCCGGATTAACTGCAGCGATTCGTCTCAAACAATTAGCACAGCAACACGAACAAGATTTACGTATCTGTGTCCTTGAAAAGGGCGCACGCGTAGGCGCACATATTCTTTCAGGCGCAGTATTAGAACCCTCGGCATTAGATGAATTACTTCCCGATTGGCGAAAATTAGATCACCCTATTCATCTACAAGTTAAAAAAGACTGCTTTTCCCTATTAACAAAAAATCGATCACTGCGTTTACCCACGCCCACCCCCATGCATAATAAAGGCAATTATATTATTAGTTTAGGGTTGTTTTGCCGCTTTTTAGCGGAACAAGCCGAAGAATTAGGTGTTGAAATTTACTCCGGTTTTGCAGGCAGTGAAGTATTATATGATGAACACAATCAAGTCATTGGCGTAAAAACCGGTGATATTGGCCTTGATAAACAGGGAAAACCCACGGAGCAATATCAAGAAGGCATCGCATTACACGCAAAACAAACCTTATTCGCCGAAGGATGCCGTGGTTCACTCTCACAAGCATTGATTAAACATTATGAACTCGACAAAAATGTTGTCCCACAAACCTATGGCTTAGGCGTAAAAGAAATCTGGGAAGTAGACTCGAAGCAATACCAACGCGGATTGGTCTGGCATAGTGTGGGCTGGCCATTGCAAAATAACACGTATGGTGGATCATTTGTCTATCATGCGGATATGAATCAAGTTGCGTTAGGATTAGTCGTCGGCTTAGATTATCAAAATCCCTATCTTGATCCTTATCAAGAGTTACAACGTTTTAAAACGCATCCACATATGCGCGCATTATTAAGCGGTGGCAAGCGCATTGCTTATGGTGCGCGTGCACTGAATGAAGGTGGGGTGCAATCCATTCCGAAATTAACTTTCCCTGGTGGTGCATTAATTGGCGATGCGGCTGGATTTATGAATGTGCCTAAAATTAAAGGCATTCATACTTCCATGTTTAGCGCGATGATTGCAGCGCAGTCCATCTTCCCGCAATTACAAAATTTAAGCATCACGGAATGTAGTGATTTTAATGCGCAAATACAACAAAGCAAATTGTGGAAAGAATTAAAAAAAGTGCGTAATATTCGGCCCGGATTTCATGCAGGATTATGGGGCGGTTTGATCAATGCCGCATTAGAAACTTATGTTTTTCAAGGCGCAAGTCCGTGGACATTAAAACAAAAACCAGATTATCAAATGTTAAAGCCGGCAACAGCCGTTAAAGTAATCGATTATCCAAGAAGTGATAATATTTTAACTTTTGATAAACTCACTTCGGTTGCACTCACCAATACCATGCATATTGAGAACCAACCCAGTCATTTAAAATTGCATGATCCCAATCGCGCTATTGAGATCAATTTTAAGCAATATGCCAGCCCTGAAACACGTTATTGTCCCGCAAACGTTTATGAAATAATAGATGCGGAGCAATCACCTCGTTTACAAATCAATTCACAAAATTGCATTCATTGCAAAGCCTGTGATATTAAAGATCCGACTCAAAATATCACCTGGACCGCACCTCAAGGCGGTGATGGTCCCAACTATACAGCGATGTGATCACATGACAGAAAAATCGGTTGCGATTATTACCGGGGCTGCCTCAGGCTTAGGGAAAGCGACGGCTTCATTGTTGCAAGCGCAGGGTTATGAAGTTGTCGGCCTGGATTTGCCTTGCGATGTGACGAATGTAGAACATATTGAATCGGCCGTTGCGAAAACCCTGCAAGCGTTCGGCAATATTCGCGTATGCGTGAATTGTGCTGGCGTGATTACCGGTGAGCGAATCATTGGATTTGAAGCGCCGATGCCATTAGATCATTTCAAGCGCGTGATTGATGTCAACTTAGTGGGGACTTTTAATGTGATGCGCTGTGTCAGTTTTGCGATGCGCAATCTTCCACCCTTAAATGAAGATGGCGAGCGCGGTGTGATCATTAATACCGCTTCTATTGCGGCATTTGAAGGACAATTGGGCCAAGTCGCTTATAGTGCATCGAAAAGCGGCGTAATCGGCATGACGCTGCCCGCAGCACGTGAGTTTGCACAATTTGGCATTCGCGTTGTTGCAATTGCACCTGGATTATTTCAAACGCCGATGATGGAAAATGTGCCAGAAAAAGCGCAAGAAAAATTAAAACAATCCACCCTATTTCCTAAACGCTTAGGTCAAGCAGAAGAATTTGCGCATTCCGTGCTCGATATTATTAACAATCCCATGTACAACGGTTGTACCCTACGTTTAGATGGTGGAGTGCGTTTACTTTGAGGAAAATTGCGTGGATACTGTCGACACCCAGCATATTTTTTTACTAATTCGAGATCTGGCCATCGTGATGGCTGTGGCCGGATTTATCACAGTTTTATGTCGACGCTTTAATCAACCGATTGTTTTAGGCTATATTATTGCTGGGATCATTATCGGTCCTTACACGCCGCCTTTTTCTTTTATCTCGAATGAAGCCACCATGCACACGCTGGCAGAGCTCGGCATTATTTTTCTCATGTTTTCATTAGGGTTAGAGTTTAATTTACGTAAACTCAGTAAAGTGGGCGTAGCGGCAAGTGTCGCGGCTTTTGCGGAAATTATTTTAATGATGTGGCTTGGTTATGAAATCGGCCGCATATTTGGCTGGGAAAAAATCGATGCCCTATTTTTAGGCGCTATTTTAGCCATTTCATCCACCACCATCATTATAAAAACGCTAGATGAATTGGGGATGAAAAAACAACCGTTTGCCCAGCTTATTTTCGGCATTTTAATCATTGAAGATATTTTTGCGATTTTAATTTTAACGCTGCTTGCCGGTATTGCATTAACGGGATCATTTAACGTCAACGATATGATTTTAAATGTGACGAAATTATCATCCTTTCTGGTGATTTCATTATTGCTGGGGATTTTACTGATCCCCAAATTACTCGCTTATATCGCAAAATTTAATAATGATGAAGTATTATTAATTTCAGTATTGGGCTTATGTTTTGGATTTTGTTTATTGGTGGTGGCTTTAGATTACAGTGTTGCCTTGGGTGCATTTTTAATGGGCGCGGTGATTGCGGAATCAAAACAATTAGTCAAAATTGAACATCTGATCTCACCGATTAGAGATATGTTTAGCGCGATATTTTTCGTATCTGTCGGCTTATTATTTGATCCAAAAATTTTAGTACATTATTGGGAAGCGCTGATTGTGATCACCATTGCCGTAATTCTAGGCAAAATATTAGCTTGCAGTTTAGGCGTATTAATCACGGGTCAACCCGGTCAAACCGCGATGCGCACCGGGATGGGTCTTGCACAAATTGGTGAATTTTCATTTATTATCGCAGGGCTTGGTATCACCTTAAATGTTACGGGAGAATTTTTATATCCCATTGCGGTTGCAGTTTCTGTCATCACCACTTTTTTAACACCTTATTTAATTAAAAGTTCGGACACGGTGACGAACTGGACAAAAATGATTATCCCGCATAAAGCGGCGGTTATTTTTAATATTTATCAAAGTTTGCTGCAAACTCTTCACCCCAAAGAACATCAATCCTTAATGAAAATTATCAAGCAGTC
>CAZPAA010000015.1:9904-15190 GCA_964584425.1 uncultured Gammaproteobacteria bacterium
CGATCGCTGGCACAAGTTTTTATTAACTTTTTAATTGTGATGGGAATTTTTTTGGGCAGCGCTTATTTTGCCAGTACCAAACTATTTCAGGTGATCATGCCTATCCATGACGAGCGAGTCCAAATCACCTTGATTTGGAGCGCGGCTTTGTTTATTTCTTTGCCGTTTTTAATTGCAGCTTACCGAAAAATGAAAGCACTCAGCATGCTGTTGGCTGAAGTGAGTGTGAAAGAAACCATGGCGCATCAATTGACGCCGCATGTACGACAGATGATTGCGGAAATTATTCCGATGACGGCATTGTTTACCATCATGGTATTTATTTGCGCGATTAGCTCGAGTATTTTGCCGCCGATTAAATTGTTGATTGTGGTGTTGGTGATTGTTGCGATATTGATTGGGTTTTTGTTGCCGTGGTTAATAAAATTGCATTCGCGGTTGCAGATCCATTTGATTGATATATTAAAACATGAAGATGAAGAGAAAAAATAATCTTAGCTCAGAAATCCCCCTTTGGAAAAGGGGGGTAGGGGGGATTTAAAGAGCTTTGTTGTAAGGCGAGGATCTTAAATCCCCCGCCCTAAGAGGGCACCCCCTTTTTCAAAGGGGGATCAATTATGCTGGTCTAAATTGCGTGGGTTGGTCGGTACTATATAAAATGATTTGTGCGATGTTGACGTGAGGGGGTCTTGTGATTGCGTATACGATTGCGTCGGCAATATCCTCTGGGGTGAGGGGAGTGATTTGTTCGTATACTTTTTTGGCGCGATCGACGTTGCCTTTGAAGCGGACTAGGCTAAATTCCGTTTCAACCATACCCGGTGCAATTTCTGTAACGCGTAGTTTTGTGCCTTCGACTTCTTGATTTAAAGTTTTGGTTAAGGCATTGACTGCATATTTTGTGGCGCAATAGACGCTGCCGCCTGGATAAGTGCGATGGCCCGCAGTTGAGCCCAAGTTAATGATGTGTCCAGCATTTCTTTCTAACATGCCAGGCAATATTTTGCGTGTCATATGTAATAGGCCTTTTACATTGGTATCTAGCATTTGATCCCAATCTTCTAAAATGCCTTCATGCATTTTTTCTAGGCCGACTGCTAAGCCTGCATTATTAATTAACACGTCGATGGTTTGAAACTGTGTTGGTAATTCGTTTAAAGATTTTTCTACGGTTGCTTGCTGTCTTACATCGCAGGTGAAGGTATGAATTTCATTGTGATAAGTTTTTTGCAACTCATGTGCAAGTGTTTTTAATTTTTCTCCACGCCTTGCGGACAAAATCAGTCTCGCACCTTCTTTTGCTAACGCAATGGCGCAGGCTTGACCAATGCCGCTCGAAGCACCCGTAATTAAAATGGTTTTATTTTGACAACGCATGTTTTACCTCCGAGGTTAAAAATTATTCATTATATATCAGGAAGAGGTTGTTGCATAAATGCGAGTTCCTTGTAGGGACGCAACATGTTGCGTCCAAGTGTTGGGTGAGCGGTGAACTGTGGATGCCCACAAGTTTTTCACAGGGGGTAAATTAATTTATGCGGTCAAATCCAACCCTGGGACGCAACATGTTGCGTCCCTACAGCCTGCGTCAGAATTAGTCAGTTGCATAAAAACTGTCTTTATATTGAGAATACACCATTCCCTCTACTTAGGAGTTTTTTGTGAGCATACAGTCTTCCATCAGCGCGGAATTTAGCATTGGCTTCTCACGTTTTTTAGATGCGAATGGCAACCTCACGCAAGCATTACCGAGCTCATTAAAAGATCCCGAAGCTTTACGCAAATTATATGAATTTATGGTGTTAAATCGTACTTTCGATGCCAAAGCGGTTGCACTGCAACGCACCGGGAAAATGGGTACTTACCCTTCTTCTGCGGGTCAAGAGGCGATTGGTGTGGGCGTTGGTGCTGCGATGCAAAAAGGCGATGTCAATGTTCCTTATTATCGCGACCACGGCGCACATTTAATTCGTGGCGGAAAAATTGAAGAGATTTATTTACTCTGGGGCGGTGATGAGAGGGGCAGTGATTTTGCGAATTTAAAAGAAGATTTTCCCGTTGCGGTGCCGATTGCCAGTCAATGTCTGCATGCGGTTGGCGTTGCAAAAGCCATTCAATATCGCAAGCAATCACGTGCCGTTGTGACTTTTATTGGTGATGGGGGCACATCCAAAGGTGATTTTTATGAAGCGATTAATTTGGCCGGTGTGTGGAAGTTGCCAGTGTTATTTGTCATCAACAATAATCACTGGGCGATTTCTGTTCCTTTATACGAACAAACCGTGTGTAAAACGCTCGCACAAAAAGGCATTGCAGCGGGCGTTAGTGGTGAGCAGGTCGATGGCAATGATGTGCTTGCGGTTAAATATGCAACCGAGCGTGCATTAGAAAAAATTCGCAAAGGCGAAGGCCCGCATATTATCGAAGCACTCACCTATCGCATGTGCGATCATACCACTGCGGATGATGCCAAACGCTATCAACCACCCGCAGAAGTGGAAGCGTATAAAAAAGAAGATCCCATTTTACGCTTACGCAATTATATGGTCAGTCAAAATCTTTGGGATGAAGAACAAGAAAAAGCCCTCTATGCAACAGTAAAACAAACGGTTGAAAAAGCCGTACATGCCTATGAATCAATTGCACCACAACCTCCCACCGCGATTTTCGATTATTTATATCAAACGCTACCCCATGATTTAATCGAACAACGCGATATTTTATTAGCGAATTTAGGAGCAGCGCATGAGTGAAATCACTTTAGTTGAAGCAGTCACACAGGCGCTCGCTTATGAATTAGCGCATGATGAAAATGTGGTGATTTTTGGTGAAGATGTCGGCGCGAACGGCGGTGTGTTTCGTGCTACCGATGGTTTGCAAAAAAGATTTGGACAAGATCGTGTGTTCGATACGCCTTTAGCCGAAGCGATGATCGCAGGTATGGCGATCGGTATGGCTGCGGAAGGTTTAAAACCGGTGGCTGAAATTCAATTCTTAGGTTTTATTTATTCTGCGTATGATCATATTATTTCCCACGCCGCACGCTTACGTAATCGCACACGCGGCCGGCTTTCCTGCCCGATGGTCATTAGAACGCCTTATGGCTGCGGCATTCATGCGCCTGAACATCACTCTGAAAGTACCGAAGCATTATTCGCTCATATTCCTGGTCTTCGTGTTGTAGTGCCTTCATCCCCCACACGTGCTTATGGTTTATTGCTCGCTGCAATCCGCGATCCTGATCCGGTGATTTTTTTAGAACCCACGCGTATTTATCGCAAAATCAAACAAGATGTTCCGGATAACGGTGTTGCGTTACCCTTAGATCGTTGTTTTTTATTACGTGAAGGAACCGATGTCACTTTAGTTGCATGGGGCGCAATGCTAACCGAAACCATGGCGGCTGCACAAACATTAGAAACCCAAGGCATTAGCGCCGAAGTGATTGATGTTGCGACGCTAAAACCGTTAGATATGGACAGTATTATTCAATCCGTAGAAAAAACCGGTCGCTGCGTCATCATTCACGAAGCACCCAAAACCTGCGGCGTAGGCGCAGAAATCGCTGCGCAACTCGCAGAAAAAGCATTGATGTCATTGCGCGCACCTATTCAACGCGTGACGGGATATGATATCGTGATCCCTTTATACAAAATGGAGCAACTCTATTTACCCAGCGAGCAACGCATTTTGAATGCGGTGCATGAGGTGATGGCGTTTGAGTAGGCAATATCACAGGAGTTAAAAAAATGTCCCGTACCATTATTACTGCAATAGCTAGCTTTTTCCAAGAGATGAGATCGGGGTTTTTCTGGCAAGCCATGCCAGGGACCTCGCTTTATTCTACCAGTAAACGCGTCACACCAGGCCCCTATGGACATTCTGCCTATAATGTTGCCGCCGTTAGTATGCTACGGAGTCTTTTCCACACGTCTCATTTTAATAACTTCACACTGCATATTGATTCTGAAAACAAAAATGATCTGACTGTACATATTATGACTAACGATCATCATTTATTTCATAATGAAGCAGAAACGCAATTACACGATAAATTATTGAAAGCGCAACAGGCATTGACGGCGCAATTTCAAGATTCGCACACCTTCCATCAGGATGGTCAAGAAATGATTGCCTTTCCAAAACTAAACAGTACGCAAATGAGTACTCATGGCTTAGGGATAGTTAAATATTTTCTTTATGAGACCACGGCGGGATCTCTTCGCGTTCAGCTCTGCCCCAACGTACATGGCGCCTATCCACATCAAGATCACCCAGCGCTTATTGAAAAGTTAGGTTATTTGTCACCCACAAATAAAATTCCTCATCCGAATTATTATGTGTTGATGCATCCGGCTGATCTCACTTCCACAAACATTATCCATCGAGGCCTGATAAGACCATCGACAGAAAATATTATCCCGCCTGCGGGGGAAAAACCTACTCTTGTTTCATCGTCGTTGAAGCTCGGGTAGGTGCGCAACATGTTGCGCCCCTACGAAAACAGGGTACATCCCATACATTAAATCGCTGTACAAGCCTGCGTAGGTTTATCTTTCGCAAAAATACCGAGTACAGAAGTTTGTTTAAAATTCACACCCGAATCGGTACATAAAGAATCTTCATCTGTGGCAGAACAAGTCGCCACATATCCGTAGCAATGATCATCATAATCTTTGATTAAATTTTGAATAGCGCTGTTTGGGACGCCGTTTAGCCAATGACCGATGATATGTTCAATATGAATATTGGCATCACTCGGCGCTTTGATGGCACTAGGTAATTTCATTTCTTTAAATGCAAAGTAAGAATAAACGCCAACGCCATAAGCTTGATGATTTTCTACATCCTCTCCAATTACATACGCCGCGCAACCACCAGATTCTCCTGTACTTGTTTCTTGCGAAAGTGTTTTAGGATCGGTGCAAGTCCAAGTTGTTTCATCGGTGCTACCAAAATCATACGGTATTTCAGATTGATAAAAATAAACTTGGCCATTTTCACCATACCATAGTGTTTGATAATCTTGGAAATGCTCAACAGCAAGACCATACATGGTGACGTTTGCACCATGCACAATAACGCCATATCTTGCCGTGTTTTCATCCCATTCCACTAAATTTTCAGCAGGGTTTAAACTCGTGCCACTTGCCTTATCATGATCGCCGCGCCAAATCCATAAATTATCTCCAATCACATAGTTGCTATTAATAACAACCGCGGTGAGCGTATTTCGAATATTTTCCCCTCTTTCTTCGGTTTGTGTTTCTGCAATGCGAACGTAGA
>CAZPAA010000016.1:0-15055 GCA_964584425.1 uncultured Gammaproteobacteria bacterium
TTATTTATCTTAATAAAAAATTCGTTAAGAAGTATCTAATACTTATAGCCGCTCAATTCTAAAATGAACAGTCAAATCTGCTGACAAATGTTAAAAAAATGACGATAATGGCCTCTATGTCAATTCATCGCGTCATTAATCTGCCCTATTACGCCAACAGCTGTGTTTACTTTGAAGCGATCTGCGCCTTTCCAAGGCCAATCTTTTTGGACAGCTGCCAGCCATTTATTCAGGCGGGGCGTTACGATATTTTAAGCGCAGCGCCGTATGCTTATTTGACGACAGATGGGGCGCTGACCACAATTGAGACGCCATTTGAGATCATACAAAGTCATGAAGACCCATTCAATTTAGTAAAAGCACAACTTTCGAAGCATCAAGCGTTTAGTTCGCACTTGCCGTTTAATGGAGGGGCGCTGGGGTATTTTGCGTATGATTTGAATAAGCGTTTAGAAGTGCTGCCGGATCAGACTATTCATGATATTAATTTGCCGCAGATGGCGGTGGGGATTTATTTGTGGGGTGTCGTTGTTGATCATTTGGAGAAAAAAACTTATTTGTTGATGCCGCCTGAGGAAAAGTTGCCGGAGAATTGGGAAAACATTTATACGCAGTTGACCTCGTCATTGCGAGCCGAAAGGCGAAGCAATCCAGGTTTCGATGCCAATTCGAGTGCAGAACCTGGATTGCTTCGCCTTTCGGCTCGCAATGACGGAGGCTACGTTCCCAATGACGGAGGAGGAAAAATCACCAGCAACTTAACCTTTGAGCAATATGCAGAAAAATTTCAGCACATCATGCATCACATTCACCAAGGCGATGCTTATCAAATTAATTTCGCACAACGCTGGCAACTCGCTTTTAATGAAAATCCTTGGGATTTTTATCAGTTATTACGCGAAAAAAATCCAGCACCACTCTCCGCATTTATTCCGCTTGATCAAGGTGCCATTTTAAGCTGTTCTCCCGAGCGATTTTTAACCGTGCATGATCGCATTGTGACAACGATGCCGATTAAAGGCACGGCGCCTCGCGATTGCGATCCCATAAAAGATCAAAAATCCGCACAAGATTTATTAGCGAGCGAAAAAAATCGCGCAGAAAATACCATGATTGTCGATCTGATGCGAAATGATTTAAACAAAAGTTGCATCACCGGATCAGTACACGTCCCGATTTGGTGCGAATTGCACAGCTTCGTCAATGTGCACCATTTGGTCAGCACCGTCCGCGGCCAATTACGCGCAGATAAACATCCACTCGATCTACTACGCGATTGCTTCCCCGGCGGCTCAATCACCGGCGCACCTAAAATTCGTGCAATGGAAATTATTGATACGTATGAACCGCATCAACGTCATATTTACTGCGGTAGCATCGGCTACATTAATTTTAATGGTGAAATGGATACCAATATCGCTATCCGCACCGCAGTTTTATCCAATCAACAACTCTATTTCTGGGCAGGCGGCGGCATTGTCAAAGATTCTATCGTCACGCAAGAATATCAAGAAACCTTGGATAAAATAAAACCTTTTTTTGAAATCTTACATCATTCATAGCACTACATTCTTGCGCCGATATTTTGTGCAAAACGTTTATTATAAGTAGGGGGAACATGGTTGTTTGGTTTGGGATTATATTGAGGAATCGATGAATATTGAGTGGCACTTCCCGCGGCCCATTCTTTAAATATATCATGCAATTGTGCATCAACACAAAACTTCATTAGTTTTACCCGAGCAAACTCATTTTTACCATCCACAGTTAATCCTGCAAATAATATTTTTTTTGCATTCTCTGCTAATAATTTATTATCACTGCTAATATGCGTTTGCACAAAATCAAATAATAGTTTCAAAAAAAGATAACCTTTTTGGGTCATTAACGTATACCCAAAAAAGACCTGCTCGTATTCTTTATGAGTAATTAAATCTTTTGCTTCCTGAGTAGTCAGCTCCTGATGTAGAGAGTGTAATAATTTTCCAGCCTCGCTCAGTAACTGATTACCAATATAAATGAAGTCTTCCGAAGGCAATGCAAAATAGGATTGCAACATATTCCTGGCAACAGAAGAGGTAGGAACGTCGCGTTTTAGATAATACATAATCAATAAATCTTGAATAAATAACCTCAGCTCATTTTTATGGATGTGTTGTGACTTGAAAAACGCTTGAATTAATAGATCAGCATTGTGTTTTAAAATATAGTCATCGCTTAATTCCGAAATAAAAATGCGTAAAGACAATAAAGTATGTGGATCATTTAAATCCACTAGCCAGTTTGCTAGTCCTGTAGATATTTTTTGAGTATAAAGTGTTTTTGTTAAAAGCATTCCCCGGTCAATATTTAACCAGGATCTTAAATTTGCCGAAGCTGTAGCTTCAAGCGCGATGTTTTCCTGAAGTTCAGTTTTGCCTAATAAATTTTTATAATACAGGATGCATTCTGGGCTAGGTTTTTGCCCTTCTATCTGCGCATAAAGTTCCTTGGATATCTTAAAATCAAGGGCATGCTGATGTTTTTTAAAAATCTCAATCAAAAATCTTGGCAATGCCGCTTTATTATTTTTTAAAAGATAATTTAATATGAGCATCGCGATGGGTTTCTCGACAGCTTTTTTCCTGTCTTTTACGAATACGGGTTTCAGCAATTTTTCAATGATTTGATCTTGATCTTCATTTCGTAAACTATAAAAAAATCCATATGCATTTTTAAAAATATATTTGGATAAGAAAGAATGAGGATAATGTGAATTATCTTCTGCAGCAAGCAATCCCCATAATAAACATTGTGCATTATTTAAAAAACGTTGATCATAAGCATATAAATGTGTATTGATAAAATCTACTATATAAGCATGTATTAATCTTCCTTCTTCAGAATTTTGAGTGTAATTTGCATTGAAATGAATGATAAGCGCTTTTGCTCTATCAAAGGTTAGATCCGTAGTAAAAATACAATTTAAAATAACACCCAACAGACCTAAGAGTTTGAATGTGTCATGCCCATCGTTTATGTATATAAAAACATTTTTTTGAATATATACCCTAGCCGCTGGTCTTATCAGTTCAGGAATCGCGCAATATAATCCCATGACAGCATTCATAAACGAAATTCTCATGATCCCATTTAACTGGTTAATAGGATATTCTGATTGCTTCCTTTCTTCGGGTTGTAAGCTTAAAAGCGCTGATAATAAATGTTCTGCATTATTTTTTAATAAATCATTTGTACTTTTAAGATGAGCAACAACAAAACGACATAAGGTGTGAAGATCTTCTACCGATAGGCCTCTCACCATATAATGAGCCATGTGCTCTGTCAGCTGGACTGTATTAATCTCATGAATTTTAGGAAGGTAAGCGGGTGGCTTATTCGGTGGAGGTGTTGCACTTTGCGTTCTCGTAGGTGGATTTGACATTGGCGTGTACTGCGCGCCAGCTGATGCTGATGCGGATGCGGATGCGGATGGCAAAGACAAATCATATAACCGCCGTTTTTCGGAATCCTTCAGGGCTTCATAAGCTGCTTGAATCTCCTGAAATTCTTTTGTAGCGAGCTTTTCGCCTTTGTCTTTATTTTTATCAGGATGCAAAAGAAGTGCTTTTTTCCTATAGGCTGATATGATTTCTGATAGTTTTGCTGTGCGCGAGATCCCTAGGAGCGCATAATAATTTGTTGGATTGCCCATGTTTAACTTGCCAAAAGGTCAGATTATATCTATCCAAAAATATAGAAGTCAAACATAGACTGTTATTCCCCCTCATCCACGGATGGCGCTAGTTGAGAACCCGGCTCATTTGATACTATAATCAAACTTATTTTTACATTGGAGCAATCACATGTCTGAACCTACACAAAACAAACCCGGCTTATCCGATGATATGGTCGATGGCATCACCGCGCTCGTGCTGATCATTTTGGCAGTTTCAGCCACAGTCTACTGGTTAACCACCCTGCCTACCTCTTAATCACAAAATCTATTTCGGCTGATTCTAAAGTATCAGTCACTTCCACACGGTCCACTCGTGCTGCGGCTGGACCTTGGTGTAGTGCTTTAATTAATAAATCTAATTTTTCCTTCTCGCCACAAGCCAGCAGCAACACACTGCCATCATCTTCATTTTGCACCCAACCCTGCAGTTGCAACTCCTGCGCAACTTGATGGGTAAATGCACGAAAAAATACACCCTGCACTCGTCCGCTCACGCGTATCATTTTGCAAACTTGACTCATCGCTTATTTCCTCAGTATCCTAGGCCCATGTTAACGATACTCATATTATACTATTCCCGCTCGGGCGCCACGCAAAAAATGGCTGAATTGATTGCGCGTGGCATCGAATCTGTTGCAGGTGTCGAAGCCATGATCCGCACCGTGCCTGCAATTAATGTCAGTCCTGAAGAAACCATACCCGAAGCCGGCGCTCCTTATGTCACGCTTGATGACTTAAAAAACTGCGATGGCTTAGCCTTCGGTAGTCCCACTCGGTTTGGCAATATGGCTGCGCCGCTCAAGTATTTTTTGGATTCTACCAGTGAACTTTGGCTCAATGGCAGTTTAGTCGGTAAACCGGCGGCGGTGTTTACTTCCACTTCTACCCTGCATGGCGGTCAGGAGACAACCCTGGTTAGTATGATGTTGCCATTATTACATCACGGTATGTTGGTTATGGGGATCCCCTATATTGAAGCTGAAATCACTACTACCACCGAGGGTGGCACACCTTATGGCGCATCCCATGTATCCGGTGTGTGGGGTGAAAAACCTATCTGCGAAACTGAAGCCAGCTTGTGCAAAAAAATCGGCAAGCGATTGGCGCAAACGGCTTTAAAACTGTCTATTAATTCTTAAGACTTCTTAATAATTCCTTTAAAATCAATGACCTATTTCCTTTAGGGGATTGTTTTTTACCCTTAATAAAGTTATCATACTTACATCATGAACTATTTAAAACTATTTTTAGTGGGTTTATTTGCGATGGGTATTGCTACCACAGCCGATGTAGCCAGCGCTAATGACGCCCAAGAACAAGTCCCCGATGCGATCGTGCAAATGGCTTCTGCCTATGACAATCGTATTAAATCGATTAAAGAATTGGTAAAAGATCTTCAAACTTCTGATCAAAATACCAATGCGCCTGCTAAAAAAGCAAAACCTCTGATTGTAGCCACTGATGATTATGTTACAGCTGATGCAACGCGCACCATTAAAAAAGAATCAGCCATCGATACAACCATCACACAAGATGGCGAATATGAAGAATCATTCAAAGCCATTAGCGAATTTTCTAATGATTATGCTGCTTTTAAACAAAAACCTGCAACCTCTACCTTTGGATTACTTGTTGATAAAATAGCCGGTGTTTTCAATAAAATCGGCAAATTATTTGAACAAGAAAAATATATCAACAAGCGTTTAGCTTTGGCCGATCAATATATGGAATTAAGCAAAGACATCGCAAAACATGATTTTGAAGCTGCGAATCAGTTGCTGACTCGCGCTGCAGATACGCTTTTGCATTCAATTAAAGAACCCAGCTTCTTTGGGAACAATAAAAATATTAAAAATGAACAAGCAGCGATAGCAAAAATTCGCGAAGTTTTTGTCTTAAAAGAACAATTATATGTGAATCATTATAAAAAACCGATTAATCAAGATATGTCCTATGCACTAACCACTTTACAAAAATACTATATTGCGCGATATTCAGATGGACGTGAAAAATATAGAGGCTTTGGTGTTTCTAGAACTGAAAAATTATCCGCTGCAATGCAATGTTATGATGAAATGTTGACCACAGGAAATCTTAAACAAGATACTCGGAATTTAAATGCTGCAAGAAATAAAACTCTAGGCGGCGTTGTGGCTAATATTTATGCGATTGCTGATCATCCTTCTAGACCAGTTCCTGTAAACAAAAAACAAAATGGTTCATCTCGTACTAATCAATTAAAAGAAGAACAAGCAGATCGGATAAAAAAAGCTTATGCAGAAGGAACAAAGAGTTCAATCATCCCAGGCATTGGAGCAAACCAAGACGAGCAGAGCGCTGCGTATCAGATGCTTCGCTCTAATATTCATTTAATATAAATCAACCTCACCCTTCCAACACCACAAATGCCAACGCATAATCTTTTTCATGGGTAATACTCAAATGTGCCGCGCGCGCATTTTTTTGTTGGTATAAAAAATAGGCTTTATCAAGAAAATATAATTCAGGTTTGCCCGCGGGATTATTCGATACACCAATTTGTGCGAAGCCGATACCTTGGCTAAAACCTGTGCCCAGAGCCTTAACGGTTGCTTCTTTTACTGCAAATCTTGAGGCTAAATACGTTGCTTGATTTTTGTGCTGCAGGAAAATATTAAATTCATCTGGGGTTAGAATACGTTTAGCAAAAGCATCGCCAAAACGCGCAAGACTATGTTCAATGCGGGAAATTTTAACCATATCCGTGCCTATGCCGATGATCATAAGCGCCTCTTATTGCAGAATAATAATTTGGCAGTGTCCATTTCCATTCGCATCGGTGGTGCCTATCACTTCCACATGCATCTCTTCTGGGAGCACCTTACCTAATATTTCCTGGCGAAAAGATCCGGTTTCAGTTCTAGGACCTTGTCCAATCGCAGCCGGCAAACATTCTATCGCGCCTCGGCCTGCAGGCATCAAAAACAGTGAGAGATAAATCACATCTGAGAAACGCTGGATCTGCACAGTTTGATCAGTTTGTTTATTCGCGAAGATGGCTGCATCTTGTCGCCACGGGATGATGGCTGCATCCCTGTAATAATATTGGTATTGTAATGTCACTTCATCTGTCATCAGATCAGTAAAAGCTAAATCTGCATCTACGGTGAGTGGCGCGGTCATTGTTCTGGTTTGGGTGCCGGTTTGTTGTAATGGTGTTGGAATAGTTTGCCGATTCACACCCGGTGCAGGTCCTTCGCTTACGGAGTCGGGTGGTAATGGTGCTTCCATAGGATTGGTCTGTGGAGAATAGATCGGAGGTACTTGGAAATTATCGAGCGTATCAGCCGGGATCCCATTATCGGTGGTATATGCATGCGCAATAGGTGTTGAAAACAGCAAAACCAAAACCAATAAGTTGCGCATGGTTATTCTTCCGATTTCTTCTCGCCAGTATCCCCTTGACCCTTTTCACGTTGGATCCGTTGGTAAATTTCTTCACGGTGTACGGAAACTTCTTTCGGTGCATTAACGCCTATGCGGACCTGATTACCTTTTACGCCTAATACCGTAATGGCCACATTGTCGCCTACCATCAGTGTTTCACCGATTCGTCTCGTCAGAATGAGCATCTTTTCTCTCCTTAAGTCCTTGATGCAAGGCTGTCGTATCTAAACCAAAAGCGGCATGCAACGCACGCACGCCAAGCTCTAAATACTTTTCGTCAACTAACACGGAAATCTTTATCTCAGATGTCGAAACTAGTTGAATATTTATCCCTTCTTGACCTAAGACCGCAAACATTTGCGTCGCAACCCCAGGTCTTGAGCGCATACCTGCACCCACTAACGAAATCTTGGCAACATGACGGTCACCGTGTACACCGCGAGCCCCCAGCTCTTTTGCGATGCCCTGTAATACTTCCATTACGGTATTATAGTCGTTCTTGTGAACTGTAAAGGCTAAATCGGATTGACCTTCGGAACTGGTGTTCTGCACGATCATGTCCACATCAATATTAAGATCGCTCACCGCGCCTAATATCTTCGCCCCGATTCCAGGACCATCTTGGATCCCCAAAATGCCAACCCTCGCCTCATCGCGATTAAAAGCAATACCTGATACGACTGAATATTTCATATGCCCTTCCTCTAAAGCAATCAACGTGCCAGGACCGTCTTCGAAAGTGGATAATACCCTTAAGGGTACGTGATAGAGTCCTGCCAATTCTACGGAGTGGATCTGCAATACTTTGGCGCCTAGGCTCGCCATTTCTAGCATTTCCTCGAAAGTTACCTGTTCTAATAGACGCGCTTGCGGTACTACGCGCGGATCGGTCGTGTAAACGCCCGCTACATCAGTGTAAATTTGACACTCGCGGGCTTTGAGTGCACCTGCTAGTGCAACCGCTGAGGTATCAGATCCGCCTCGACCTAAGGTGGTGGTATGTCCATGGGAATCAATACCTTGAAAGCCGGCGACGACAACAATTGTGCCTTCTTTTAATTCTTTAAGAATATTATCGATTGGAATTGTTAAGATGCTGGCCTTGGTATGCACGCTATCCGTCAAAATAGGTACTTGTGCGCCATTATAACAGCGCGCTTTGGCGCCTAATTCATTTAGTGCAATGGCTAATAACGCGCTGCTTGCTTGTTCGCCACTCGCGAGTAACGCGTCTAATTCCCGGCCATTAGGGCGTTCACTTAAAGTTTTTGCTAAATAAAGTAGGCGGTCGGTTTCACCTTGCATGGCGGAGACGACTACGACCACGGGCTCGGTCTTGCTGGCCTCAAAAACCTTGCGAGCAACATGCTGGATGCGCTCGAGGCTGCCCATAGAGCTGCCGCCGTATTTTTGGACGATAAGTTCCATAATGATCCTAACTGGGATAAAAGATTAAGAATAATCGATTAGGGTGTATTAGGAAAGGGGGAAACATTTTATATAAAAAAACTTGACACCCATCAATATATTATTTACCTTGCATAATTCAACTTAATTTTTATAGGAAGAAATTTTATGAAAAGGACATCGAAACTGTTTCTGTATTCTTTAACCTCTTTAAGCCTTATTCCCGGCCTCACATTTGCAGAAGAATTAGCCACCGCACCTACATTGGAAGGTGGAATAACCGCTTCTATTGGCACTTTTTACGCGGTGCCTTCTGCAGGTAATCAAGATTATGTGGGTGCAATTAATCCTAAACTTTATGTTTATGACCCTGAAACACATGGTAATAATACCGAAATCGATCCCGTTTTTAATAATGCCGAATATGATTTTGGTTTTGAAGCCAGCCTTGGATATATTTTTGAAGATACCGCTAATGGCGTTGAATTATCTTATCGCACATTAAATTCCAGTGCTTCTGACTCATCCACCGGCACATTCATATTTGATGATGGCGATACCGTTATGCTTGGGGGTAATGTCACTGCAAACAATAATCTTGATTATGACTTTGACAACGTAGACTTGATGATCAGTCAGTTTCTAGATGTCGGTACGCATATGCAAGTTCGCTTTTTAGCGGGTATTTCTTGGGCAAGAATTGAACAAGATAAAAGCACGGATGTGCCTGAAACCTTTTATAGCGGCACACAGGAAATGCAAGACGTTGACTATGCAAGCAGATATGACACAACATTTAACGCTCATCAAAAAAGCAATAGCGAATTTAGTGGTATTTGCCCAACGTTAGGCTTGGATGGTCGTTATGACTTTGGTGAAAATATTGCAGGCTTTGGTATTGTAGCCGGTGCTTCTGTTGCCTATCTTTTGGGCAGTCTTGATATCCACAACAGTGCAGGGCATAACTTTATTGGAAATGTAATACCTGTAACTGAAAAGAAAAACCTCGTGGCCTGTGAGTATCTCGACCTTCCTGGTGGTGGATACAACTGTTTAAGTCAAGGTAATTCCTCAGATGACACTGAAATCAACAACCATGGTGTGTTGAATTTAAGAGGTAATATTGGGGTTGACTATGTGTATTTCTTTGATAATGAAGAATTATCCACTATCGGTTTAGAATTAGGTTATCAAGTAGATTACTACGCTGATTCAGTAGGTCAAATAGAATATGATCAAGTAGATTGCCCAACATGCGGTTATGACACAGATTTATTTTCTACTACCTTCAGTGGTCCTTATTTAAATCTTAAAGGTACATTCTAGTTCTACGTTTGAAACTAAGGGGGGCTATGCAGCCCCCTTTTAGTTTGCATACCGTTATGGTATCCAATCTATGATACTGTTCAGCGCCTGTTTCAATTGATCTTCATTACCTTGCGCACCCGCTTGGGCGAAATCAGGTCTGCCGCCGCCTTTGCCACCTAATTGACCGGCGACATGATTGACGAGGTGCATGGCAGAAATTTTATCGATCGCTTTTTTGCCTACGCCTGCAGCCAGGGTGATTTTTCCGTCTTCAATGCTGGCAAGACAGGCTACGATCATGGGATCTTTGGCTTTGAGGTCGTCGATTTGATCGCGTAAGGTTTTACCATCTTGCACAATTGCGGTTAGCACATGAAAACCATGGATCTCTTGCACTTGTTGCAATAAATCCCCTGCCATCACTTTACTTAACTCATGCGCAGTTTGCTGCACTTGTTTTTCTAATATTCTATTTTTATCAAATAGTTGCTGAACTTTGTTAAACAAGTCATCTTTATTGGATTTAAATATTTTTGCGAGTTCATCCAGTTGCGCGCTTTGCTGTTGAATATAATTTAATGCACCTTGACCGGTTAACGCCTCAATTCGGCGCACACCAGCCGCGCTGCCTGATTCCGATACGATTTTAAATAGTCCAATCTCGCCGCTTGATTCAACATGGGTACCACCGCACAGTTCAACGGAAAAACCTTCATTCATATTTAATACACGAACGGATTCGCCATATTTTTCGCCAAATAGTGCAACTGCGCCGGATTTTAGCGCTTCATCGGTGCTCATGACCTTTACTTCTGATCGTGCATTTTCACGAATTTTTTCATTGACAAGATTTTCAACTTGGATGATTTCATCCGATGTCATGGCCTCAAAATGGGTGAAATCAAAACGCAAGCGCTCGGGTGTGACCAGTGATCCTTTTTGTAGCACATGCTCGCCTAAAATTTGTTTAAGCGCAGCATGTAATAAATGGGTTGCCGAATGATTGAGTGCAGTGGCTTGACGCTTATGTAAATCTACAAGGGCTTGCAATGCATCCCCTACTTTCAAGGAACCTTCGATTAAAGTGCCATGATGAATAATCGCTTGTGCTGATTTTTGCGTATCGATCACTTTAAACAACGCATGCTTACAAACCAATTCGCCTGAATCGCCGACTTGTCCACCGGATTCCGCATAAAATGGGGTTTGGTTTAGGATAATCGCCGCAGATTGGCCGGCAATAATTTCATCAACTTTATTACCCTCTACAAATAATTCATAGACTTTAGTGAATTCAGATAAAGTGTCATACCCGGTGAATGGGGTTTTAGCATCCGAGGTCAACAAAGCTTGCGTGCCAAAGTTGCTCGCCGCTTGCGCCGTTTCGCGTTGCACTTGCATTAAGCGCTCAAAACCTGCGATATCTAATGTTAACTCCCGCTCACGTGCAATATCGCCGGTTAAATCTACGGGGAATCCATACGTGTCGTACAGTTTAAAAATAACTTCGCCGGGAATTTCATTACCGGGGATTTTTTGCAGCGCTTCTTCGAGTACGTTTAAACCTTGATCGAGGGTGCGGGCAAATTGTTCTTCTTCTTGTTTTAATACGCGCTCGACGGTGCTTTGTGCTTTAGCTAATTCGGGATACGCTTGTCCCATTTGTTTGACTAAAGATGCAGTGGCTTTATAAAAAAAGGGTTCGTGAATATTGAGTTTTGAACCATGGCGAATGGCTCTACGGATAATACGGCGCAGTACATAACCGCGCCCTTCATTAGATGGCCGCACGCCATCCGTAATTAAAAATGCTGTGGATCGAATATGATCGGCGATCACGCGCAGGGAAACTTGATTTAAATCTTGCGTGTTAGCAAGTTTGGCGATATCTGTGATTAAGGCTTGAAATAAATCAATATCATAATTACTGTGTACACCTTGGACAACTGCGCAAATACGCTCTAATCCCATTCCGGTATCAACCGAGGGTTTGGGTAGTGGGGTTAATTTACCGCTTTTATCACGGTTGTATTGCATAAATACCAAATTCCAGATTTCAATGTAGCGATCACCATCGGCTTCTGGTGTGCCGGGAGGTCCGCCAAAAACATCAGGACCATGATCATAAAAAATTTCTGTGCAGGGACCGCAGGGGCCGGTGTCACCCATCGACCAGAAATTATCATGATCGCCGCAACGAGATAAACGATTCGGGTCAATATGAATTTCGTTGAGCCAAATATTTGCGGCTTCATCGTCATCGACATAAACGGTTATCCAGAGTTTTTCTTTGGGAATTTTGAGTTCTTCAGTGATAAATTTCCAGGCAAAGTTGATAGCTTCACGTTTGAAATAATCACCAAAGCTAAAATTACCGAGCATTTCAAAAAAAGTATGATGACGCGCGGTGTAACCTACGTTTTCTAGATCATTATGCTTGCCGCCTGCGCGGACACAACGCTGAGAACTTGCGGCGCGCACGTATGCGCGCTGCTCGCCCAAAAAAACATCTTTAAATTGCACCATGCCGGCGTTGGTGAATAACAATGTAGGATCATTACCAGGAATAAGCGAACTACTGGGCACGATGGTGTGTCCATGCTGTTTAAAATAGTTTAGAAACTTTTCTCTGATTTGTGCATTGTTCATGGTTTTCCTAATCATCCCAGCATCAGAATCCCCCTTTGAAAAAGGGGGTGCCCGTAGGGCGGGGGATTTTGAGATCTTTATGTATAATCAAACATCTTTAAATCCCCCCTACCCCCCTTTTCAAAGGGGGGATGAGAACTACCCGCCCCCCTTTTCAAAGGGGGATGAGAACTACTCGCCCCCCTTTTCAAAGGGGGGATGAGAACTACTCGTCTTCAAGCACCGCTTCATCTTCCTCCACCGTTGCGCCTGCACGTGCAGCATGACTAATTTGCGCAGTGGAGAGTAATTGATCACGCAAGATCTTTTCAAGATCAGCCGCAATTTGCGGATGCTCTTTCAAATATTGTCTGACGTTTTCTTTACCTTGACCGATCTTAGTGCCTTGATAACTATACCAAGCGCCAGATTTATCAATTAAATTATGCTCAACACCCAATTCAATTAATTCACTCTCGCGTGAAGTACCTTCACCGTAGTAAATATCAAACTTCGCTTCTTTGAACGGTGGCGCGACTTTATTCTTCACCACTTTCACCCGGGTTTCACTGCCGATCACTTCTTCACCTTGTTTGATCGCACCAATACGACGAATATCTAAGCGAACGGATGCGTAAAACTTCAGCGCATTACCGCCGGTGGTGGTTTCAGGGCTACCAAACATCACACCGATTTTCATCCGGATTTGGTTAATAAATACCACCAATGTATTGGAGCGCTTAATATTCCCGGTGAGTTTACGCAACGCTTGTGACATCAAGCGAGCATGTAAGCCCATGTGACTATCACCCATCTCACCTTCAATTTCAGCTTTAGGTGTGAGCGCCGCAACAGAATCGATGATAATCAAATCCACCGCGCCAGAGCGAACCAGCATATCGGTAATTTCTAACGCTTGCTCTCCAGTGTCAGGCTGTGACACTAATAAATCATCCATATTCACGCCTAGTTTTTCGGCATATTTAGGATCAAGTGCATGCTCAGCATCGACGAATGCGGCTGTGCCCCCATTTTTTTGACACTGCGCAATCGTTTGTAAAGTTAAAGTGGTTTTACCAGAAGACTCTGGGCCATAAATTTCCACAATCCGCCCGCGTGGCAAGCCGCCTAAACCTAGGGCAATATCCAAAGACAATGAACCGGTAGAAATGGCTTCAATATTGGGCAGATTTTCCGCATCGCCCATGCGCATGATGGAACCTTTACCGAATTGACGCTCAATTTGTGTGAGTGCTGCACTTAATGCTTTTTGTTTATTTGTATCCATGTGTGAATTCTCCTTGTTGAAAGCAGCATTATCACATAGAAAAACAAAAGCGACTAGTATGGTGGAAGATTTAAAATCATTTGTAACGCCATTGCGACGGCTTGATTGCGCACCCAATCTCGATCGCCTTTGAACTGCGCACATCGAGTGATGGGATCATATTCACGTAATTGCCAAGCGAGCCAAACTGTTCCAACTGGTTTATCGGGAGTTCCGCCCGTAGGACCGGCAATCCCGGTAATGGCAATGGCAAGATCAGCCTGACTATACATTAATGCGCCCTTCGCCATGCTACCGACCACCACTTCACTCACTGCACCATGCGTTGTAATCAGTGCCTCTGGCACATTTAATAATTTTTGCTTAGAAAAATTACTGTAAGTAACCCAACCACAGTCAAACCAAGCTGAGCTGCCAGGCAATGCGGTTAAAGTTTGCGCTAAATATCCACCGGTACAGGATTCTGCGGTACATACTTTCATTTGCCGTGATAAAAGGTGTTCACTTGCTTGTTGCGCTAATTCTAATAAATTGGCAGTGTTATTCATCATCATTAACTATCAAATTGTGTAGACATAGAATAGGTCAGTCTTCTCGATGTGTTTGAAAGCACCTCTTTAGCGTCTTTAATCTCTTTACTTAAGCCATCTACACTTTGTGAACGTCCTATCGAAGTGCTAGAGTTCGTTCGTCGTGATCCAAATAGTCTAAAGCTACTGCCACCACTTTGGGAAGTATCCTCTGAGTTCAATACAATAGAGCTTGATGATGCAGACGGCGTCATTCTATATTGCTCAATGCTTTCCTGCAACAAACGGTCTTTATCCTTACTTAAATCTTTGACCAGCGTCGCGCAGCGATTATAAGCAGCAAGCAGGTGCTTCACTTGTGTTGGATGGTCATACTCATGATGTTTTTTGAAAAAAGCAAACATGCCATCACTAAGATTAGCTATTTGCTCACAGGTTTGGGTGTTAATAAAAAATAGTTTAAAATCATCAATTTTCTGGGTAAATTTCGCTTGATCTTCTTCTTGTAGAATTAAAACTAAAAAATGCATGGCATAAAAATTTTCAGAAGCCATGATGGTACGGGAAGCATAAAGAATACCTAATATGAGTAACACGCTTAAAAAAACTTTATCAACCTGCGCAATATCTTTTTCAGCCAAACTAAAACTAAAATCCGATGTCAACATATTTTCTGCGCAATTGACAAATAAATGATTTTCACCGGTAACACAGGCATCCAAGGCACAAAGTCGAAGTCCATGATAACGT